>DASRRN010000242.1:0-6554 GCA_035695685.1 Acidobacteriaceae bacterium
GGGACGGGAGTGGAAAAATCTCCGCTTCCGTCCGCTGCCGGCAGCGTCGGGGGCCCATTTGGTACATCGCCAACCGCCACCAGCACGGGCCCCGGAGTTTCCAGCACCGGCTTCCAGAACAGCTCCTGCGCGGTCGGTCTATGCAACCAACGATACCCAACCAGACATCCTGCAACGAAAACGAAAGCGCATAGGATATAGATCCACCGCCAGCCCGCTCTTCGATGCGTTGGTGCGGTGGCGGCTGCGCTGTTTTCCGTCACCGGGTCAGGGCTGAGTTCCACCAGCGTGCGGTGCGTAGGGAGCGGAGTCAGCGCTAATTCCGCGATGATCCCTTGTTCGGCAACCGCATCCGGGGTCTGCGGCGGAAAAGTGAACCGCGGTATGTATGAGCCCGGAATGAGGCCCATCCTCAGTTCTGAACGGTGCTTCTCACCTCCATAATAAATCGCCAGCCGCTTCCGGAGTTCGGTCGCGGCGGTGCGCACAATATGGTCCAAGTTGGTGTCATACGACGGCTTCCTGCCAAAGACTTCAACCCCGATCGTACGTTCCTTAATCTGATCGGCAGCACCCTTTAGCGTTTGTTCCACCACGTATCTTAGGAACGCAACCGACCTCTTGCTCGATCGGAAAACTTCATCCCGCACCATCAGGTCAAGCTGGGCGCGGATCATCTCCGCCGTCGGCTCGACTCGTGCACCATCTTCGACTTCAATCATGGCCGTCCCAGTGACGGGGATTTTAGCATTGTTGGCGTAACCCGCGAATCCAGCGCTAAGCGAATTTGTTGCCAGATCCGCCAGATGCTGAGGTGTTTCGAGCCCTCGAACCAGGAAGCGAAAAAACTCAGACAAGGGCACGGCTTTAACATACTGCGGAAAAACTCAGATACGAAGGCGGGGGCTAGGTAGGTAGCTACGGGCTGGGGTGTATGGGCTTCAGAGCCTGCGTGAGAACCCCGTTTGCCAAACTAAGTCCCGCAGGGACGGTTGAGAGTAGCCCAGGACGCTAGTCCATAAGCGCTAGCTTGTTTTGAACGTTTTTCTTCAAAACTCCGACAAAATCGTCATCCTGAGCGGAGCGCCTCACAGATCTATCGCGGGACACCGCGCTTGATAGCGCGGAGTCGAAGGACCCCGAGGATGCTTTCTTGCCTACGCCGTTCGGAGCTTTTCAACCACCGAAGCCCGCACCGGACGGACCCGCCACGGTCTTTCCCTCTGGCCGATAACCAGGCACTTGCTAGCATCTTGCTATGTCCGGCGACTACATCTACATTCTCGGCAGCCATACGGGCACGCTTTATATTGGCGTCACCAGCAACCTGTATCCGCGCGTCATGCAACATAAGGAGGGCACGTGGGAAGGTTTCACTGCGGACTATGGCTGCAAGCGCCTGCTCTATTTTGAAGGCTACCAAGACATTCGCACTGGCATCGCTCGGGAAAAACAACTCAAAGGCTGGCGGCGCGAGAAGAAGCTCAACCTCATTCGCACGATCAATCCCGAGTTTAAAGACCTTGCACAGACCTGGGGATGGAAGATGATTACAGTGCATGAAAAGATCTAGCCCTGACCATCAGCGCGTACCGCAGCAGATCCTGTCCTCGGGCTTTGATGTTGAAAAGCTTCGAGCGGCATGGGATAAGATAAACACCGCCGGGGTCCTTCGACTCCGCGCCACAAGCGCTGTGTCACGCGATAAATCTGTGAGGCGCTGCGCTCAGGATGACGATTTTGTTGGAGTTTTGACGAAAAACATCCTAAGCAAGTTAGCGCTTATGGGACGCTAGTCCTGGGTAGGTTGGGAAACCTGATTCAGTCCCGGAGGGACGGCTGATCCAGGCTTTACAGGCTGAGGACAAACTCTGGACGACGAGCACGGCTTCAGCCGTGCCGCAATTGCGCTTGGGCTGTTGAGGGATTTAGCCGCTGAGGTACGTCTTTCCTCCTTGAAGGGTACGGTCTTCAGCCCGTACATAAACCCAGCAAAATCATCTCGACCGGAGGAATCATGGGCCTGTGGCCCACCCAAGGTGATGAAAAACGCTCTCTGTCCAGCAACCGCTCTTCATGGAAGTTTCGCCCTCCCCTTTGTCATTAGGACCGAAGCGGAGCGTAGCGAAGTGGAGGGACCTGCTGTTTCTCTTTCGGTTCTCATACACGCTCTTTAAGCCCTGAGGTACGTCTTCTCCTTACTCAGAACGACAAGCGGATGAATAGGGATACGAACTAGGCATCAATATCGCTTCACAACCGTTTTGCGACGGCTCAGAAAACGAACCAATCGCGATCGGATGCGGAGAACACATGTGAAAAAATCGAATCGGTTGGATTTGCGCCTTTCATACATACGAACAGAACCGGGTCGGCCTCCCGGCAGACCAAGGCACGGGGGGAATAACGATGGTTGTAATCAGCCGGCGGGCATGGCTCCAGGGAGCTGCTGCCCTGGCGTTCACCTCGGACATCTGGGCGGCCACAGCAAAGCCGCTGGAGCTGCCTCATGCGCGGCCACCCGTGGGGGCGCGGCATTTCACCAGCGAATCCGTCGAGATCGTCATCCAACGAATAAAAAAGCAAATTCCGGACGTACCCCTCGCCACCATCTTCGAGAATTGCTTTCCCAACACACTGGACACCACCGTCGTCCCCGGCACCCATGAAGGCAAGCCGGATACCTATATCGTCACCGGCGACATCAATGCCATGTGGCTGCGTGATTCCTCTGCGCAGGTAATGCCGTACCTCACCCTGGCAAAGCACGACAATCGGCTACGCGAGCTCCTGGAAGGTGTCATTCGCCGCCAGGCGCGCATGATCCTGATCGATGCCTATGCGAACGCATTCATGCGCGATGCTACGGCGGCGCCGCTCGAGTGGGCGGCGAAAGACAAGACGAAACATTATCCAGGGGTGGCCGAACGCAAGTGGGAAGTGGATTCGCTTTGCTATCCCATCCGCCTGGCGTACGGCTACTGGCAGCAAACAGGGGACACGGCCCCCTTCGATGCGCAGTGGAAAGAAGCGGCCTGGACGATCGTGCGCACCTTTCGCACCCAACAGCGTAAGCAGGGACCGGGCCCCTATTCCTTTCAGCGCGCATCGGAAACACCGACGGATACGTTAGCACTCGATGGATTTGGTAATCCCGCAATCCCGGTGGGCATGATTTTCTCCATGTTTCGCCCATCGGATGATGCCTGCACTTATCCTTTATTTGTTCCCGCAAATCTCTTCGCGGTGGTGAGCCTTCGCCAGCTCGCGACGCTGGCAAACCAGGTTCTCAAGAATGCTCCGCTGGCCGAAGAAGCGCAGGCGCTGGCTGCGGAAGTGGAAACAGCAGTGAACCGGTATGGCAAAACCCGGCACGCCAAATACGGCGAGATCTGGGCCTATGAAGTCGACGGCTATGGAAACGCGCTCATGATGGACGATGCCAATGCGCCGGGACTGTTGAGTCTGCCATACCTCGGCTGTTGCCGTATCGATGATCCGCTCTATCGCCGTTCCCGGCAATTTGTGCAGAGCGAAGCCAATCCGTATTTCTTCCGTGGAGCAGCGGCGGAGGGGGTGGGCGGCCCGCACGAGGGACTGAACATGATTTGGCCAATGTCGATCATCATGCGCGCGCTCACCTGCACGGACGATGTGGAAATTCGCCAGTGCCTTCGCTGGCTGCGCAACACCACAGCCGGCACCGGCTTTATGCACGAGTCTTTCCAGAAAGACGATCCGAAGGTATTTACGCGTGCCTGGTTTGCCTGGGCCAATACTCTCTTCGGCGAGCTGACGATGAGGTTGGCATCCGAGCGGCCGCACATCTTCAGTGGCGACAGCAGGTACTGGCGCTGAGGTTGCGAGGGAGACCGCAAATCTCCTCCAGGGCGCTTCCCGGATTGCCGGTGCCTGCACGAGTGCTAGAATTGCAGTCGCGAAAGTCCCCCTATGCCTCAGACACGTCAGAATGGCGCCAGGACCATAGCACTAGCGAAAATAGCAGGGACCGAGGAAGACATCGCCCTGCTTCAGCAGCATGTCAAGGAAGTGATTGAGGGAGAAGCATTTAAAGGCAGTCACCGTAGCGGGCAGTTTCTTCAGTACATCGTCGACCAGGCGATCGTTGGCCATTTTGAATCCCTGAAAGAGCGAGTCATTGGAGTCGAACTGTTTGGGCGTTCTCCTTCTTATGACACGGGTGAGGATGCGATTGTCCGCGTAACTGCAAGCGATGTGCGCAAACGGCTAATGCGGCATTATGCCAGGTACGGATCAACCCTGGAGTTCCACATCAGTCTGCCTTTGGGATCTTACATTCCCGAAATATCACGTGTTTTGCCCCCCAACGCCAGTGCACCGCATGTAGAAGAGATACAAGGGCATCGCAATAGCGCCGCCGCGACGCAGCCGGAGGCTCTCCCAAGTTTCAAAGTAGCCCCTGTCACGATTCCGGTTCGCCCTGAAACATACACCGATCCGAATCAGGGAGGGCGCCGCCGCAGATGGCTCGCTGTCTGCCTCGCCCTCACAGTGCTGAATGTCGCACTTTGGGGCTTCTTCTGGAACCACTTCGCGCGCAAAGCCGGCGTTGCGGCTTCGACGCTCCCCTGGTCCGCGCTTTTAGATTCGACTCGTGTTTTGCAACTCATTACCAGCGATCCTGACATCGCCGAGATTCAGGGATACACCGGGCAACCCATCTCCGTTTCCGACTATGCCAATCACAACTACATCCCTGATCCGAACAAGCTGACACCCGAGACCACCCTGATTTGCCAGATCCTCCTGCGCGGAAACAAGGCATCGCTGGTTGATGCCCCAATCGCCGTCAGGATCGGGGAACTTGCACTCGGCCATGCAAAGAGAATCGATGTACATCCCGCCCGAAGCGTGCAGCTTTCCGGCCTTCAAACCGACGATAACCTCGTTCTTCTCGGTAGCCCCCGCTCCAATCCATGGGGTGCGTTTTTCAGCGATCAGCTGGATTTTCGCTTTTTCTATGACCGGGATTCTAAACAGGAAATCATACGCAATGTTCATCCGCGTCCCCACGAGCAGGCAGAATATGTCCCTACGGCTCTTGGATGGGCCACCGGCCAGTCTTATGCCATCGTTGCCCTGGTTCGGAATCCCGACCAGAACGGCCACGTATTGCTTCTTGCGGGCGCCAATGCGGAAGGCACAGAAGCGGCGGGAAAACTTGTCACTGAACTACCGCGCCTCACGAATGTGCTCAAAGACTGCGGCATTCCTCCTACCGGCGCGCTACAGAACTTTGAATTGTTACTGCGATTGAACCTGATGGCGGGCTCTCCAACCAATGTGAATGTAGAGGCTTGCCACATTTTGCCCGGGAACCCCATCCACTGACCTGCTTCCAGAAGCGAAGGCGGCCCTCCTTTCTGCGCAATTCATGGCACGTTTGACCAGCCACAACTCACCTGCGTGTTGTCTGGGGAGCTGCCTGGAACTTCTCCAAATGCGCTTTTGCCAAATCAGGTTGTTTCAACTTCAGATAGAGACGCGCTAGTAGAAAATGAACCTGGGCATCGCTGGTGCCGAGTTCCGGCAGAGTCAGGGCTCGTTCTGCTTCCAGTGCAGCCTCTTGAAAGTCCCCCTCGCGGCCCAATCCTCTCGCCAACTCATAGTGCGCATCGCGGGACTCGGGGTGTTCTTGAATGGCCCGTCGTTCTTTTTCGATGCCCTCTTTGAACCTGCCCATCAATGACAAAAGTCTCCCGTAAGCAACAAGAATGGATGCGTGGTCCGGTGATTTCTCCGGTGAGAGATTCTCAGCTTGCTGGTAGAGCTCCAACGCTTTGGCCGGGTTTCCCAGCGCTTCCTGGGTCATGGCAAGATAGAACACGGGCAGGGGACTTTTGGGGGAGAGCGTTTGCGCCGTCTGAAGAGGTGAGATCGCCAACTTGAAGTCGTTTTGCTGGTAGTAAAACGCGCCGAGGAAAAATTGCGCCTCTTCGGATGTTGGATCGGCTGTAATGGCCGTGATAAAACAGCTCTTGGCAACATCCGGACGATGGGCAAAGACGGCCATCCGGGCCTTGAGAACCAAGGCTGGAACCATGTTTGGGCTCTCATGCAGAGCCGCATCGACTTCGCTCACAGCTGCGGAAAATTCTCGTTGGGCAAACTCCTGTTTTGCCTTCTCATAGTGTTGCGCTGGACCAACAGCGATTTGCAATGCGAGAAGCCAGATCATAGAAGTTTGCCCCCGGGGCGCCCACTGAATGGGCGCTTAGAACTGGATTCTCGCGACAAACTCGCCGCTCCTCGGAGCGAAGTTTCCCCCTGCATTGGAGATGCTGTTGCCGAAGAAGCCGAAACCGCTGGAAATGCTGCCGTCGCTCCCATACTGAGCTGTCTGGAAAGGATTCGACGTATTGTTCAGATTAGGATATGCCCAGCGGTTAAAGACATTGAACAAATCCGCGCGGAGCGAGAACGTCACGCCCTCCTTGATCGGGACGACCTTGCCGAAGCCCAACTGCTCGTTGGGATATCTCGGAGCACGATAATCGCCGTAGAACGGCTTG
>DASRRN010000243.1:0-13324 GCA_035695685.1 Acidobacteriaceae bacterium
TGTGCTTCCTTAGAGTGGGCATCCGGCAAGTACAAAGAGACGAGAACGCTCGTATCCGCGTAAACGGTCAAAAGCGCCCGCGCTCCTCGATCAGTAGATCGGCACCCGGCAAACGGCGCTCCCCGAATAGCTTCTCGACGCGGCCGGCGAAGTCCGGCCATTGCTCGGGTTCGACGTGAGCCGGCTCGGGAACAATACAGGCAAGGAGGCGATTCCGCTCGTGGAGTTCAACTGTTTTTCCGGCCCGAAGCCACGCCTTCAACTGACGAGTATCTCGAAGCTCACGGAGGTTAATCCTAGGCATAAAGCAAACGTCTCACAGTATGTGACAGGGGTCAACCAACATGCCCTATTAAAGTGACAAAAAATGTTCGTTGCTCCTCGTCTATTTACGCTAACCTTTTCTCGTCACGAGGGATGAGCCAAATGAAAATGCTAGCGCAAGTCTTGCTTTGGGTCCTTTTCTCTGCCGCCGTGCCTTCGTATGCAGACATCATTGTTTTGCACGACGGCACCAGCTACTCCGGACATTACACACCCGCTGGAAACGGAAAGCTCTCCTTCACCGACAACCAGGGTATTCATTATGAACTGCCGGTTGCCGACGTTCAGTCGCTTGTGTTCTCGAATGCTGCGGACCACGTCACGTTACGCAATGGCAAAACCTATTCTGGCCAACTGAACGGGGCGGAGATGATTGCCTTCGAGGGCAGCGGCGGCATCGACTACCAATTCCCCTTACGCGACGTCAGCTCGCTCGTTCTTACTGGATCGGCGGCCGCGACCGCGCCGCGACACATTCCCACGATCGTTATTCCTGAGGGGACCGACATTGTTATCCGCACTGATGACTCTGTCCGATCAGGGCAGGGCTCTTCGGGTCAGCTCTATCCTGCAACCATCGAACAGGATGTTTACGGCGGCTCCGGCAGCGTAGCGATTCCCGCGGGCACGCGTGCCAAACTGGTGGTGAGCAACGTGCGCAGCGGGGGAGCAGTGCACAGCCCGGAATTGGTACTGGATCTGTATTCCATAGATGTGCACGGCGAACAATACCGGGTTGATACTTCCTCGGTGACGGAAAACAACAAGAGCGGTCTCGGTGCGAATCGCCGCACGGCCGAGTTTGCTGGTGGAGGCGCGGGCATTGGCGCGCTGATGGGCGCTGTTTTCGGCGGAGGAAAAGGAGCCGGCATCGGCGCCCTGGCGGGAGCCGGCGGCGGCGCGCTTACCCAGCTATTTACCAGGGGCAAAGAGATCAGCGTACCGGCGGAGACTGCCCTGACCTTCCGATTGGAACGAACTTTGGTGATGCACCCCTAGGTTAGCGGGCATAGGTTAGCGGGCACCGACTACGCCGGCGTCTTTCAATGCGCGCTTCTCCGCGTCCAGGGACGAGGTGTGCAGTTGCACAACGCGTTGCATGGCAGCGTCGGCCTCCTGCACGTGGCCCTCGGAACGCAAAGCCCGGGCGAGCAGGTAAAACGAACCCGCGTCCTCGGGGTTCATATCCACGGCCTGGCGAAGCAGGCGCACGGCAGCCGCTGTATCGTGCTGCTGAAACTGCGCCTTTCCCATGTAGAAATAAGTGGCCCATGAATCCGGGGTCATGGTCTGCGCCTTTTCAAGAAAGGACAAACCCTCGGCATAACGCTGCGATTGGACCAGAAGCGCGCCCAGAAAATAGAGGGCACTCGCATCCTGTGGGTCGGCGTTGATCGCTTGTTTCAACTGCTTCTCAGCCTCCTCGTTTTTCCGCAGGCTGATGTATACCTTGCCCAGTTCGCGATGAGCCCCGGGCAGCGCGGGATCCGATTGCAGGACTGCCTGGTAGGCTTGCTCAGCTTCGTGGAACTGGGCGGCATCGTAATAGGCATGGCCCAACAGGAAATTTGCCTGGGCCGGTGTTGCGCTGTCGGCAAAAAGCCTGGTGAATACGTCCTGAGCTGGTTGCGCTTGCCCAGCGCGCGCGTAGGCTACGCCCAGCAAGTAAAGTGCGGCGGGGTCTGCATTTTCCTCCTCAGTCAAGGGCTTCAATAAGCTGAGACCCTGATCGGGATGGCCGCTGAAGGTGAGGCATGTAGCCAAAAGCATAGTCGCTTGATGGTCGGAAGGAGACCGGGTGTGCAGCTGGCGGAAGTAGGGTAGTGCATGGATGTAGTCTTCCTGCTTAAGGTAAGCGAGGCCGAGATCGAGTTGAATTTCACGCAGTTGGGGGCTGATGCGGAGAGCCCGTTGGTAGACCTGGATGGCCTTTCCATAGCGATGGGTTTTGGCATATAAGACGCCCAGGTTGGCGAGCGCGCTAACATTGCGTGGATCGGCTTCGAGGACCTTGTTGAAGCCCGCCTCTGCTGCCGGATAATCGCCCGAGTTCAGTGCCCGCATGGCAGATTCGAAGGTCTGCCTGGGAGTATCCGGGGCGAAGAGCAAGGCGATTGCAATGGCCGAAGCGATGAGTTTCATGAAGCGATCTTCTCAATCAGTTTAGTGCACGCAGAAAAAAATAGGCCGGACCCATGATCGTTGTGGGTCCGGCCTTTCGTTGAGGAAAGGAGGTTAAAAGTAGAACTTGCCGCCGAGTTGCAGCTGACGAGGATCACGTGCACTGGTGATCTGGCCCGAACTGCCTGCGTTGCTGCCAGAAAATACGGTTCCAGAAGTCGGCGCAGACAAACTGTTGTTTATGTTTGCCCATTGCGTATGGTTAAAGACGTTGAATGCCTCGAACCGTAACTGGATCCGGGTATTTTCCGTGAAGTTGAAATTCTTGTAGAGCGCCATGTTGAAATTCAAAATCCCGGGACCATAAATCGAGTTGCGGTGAAAATCACCGAAACTCCCCGGTGCCGGCACGGCGAATGCTGCCGGGTTATACCACATCGGATTCTGCCCGGCAGGCTGACTGTGACTGTGCGAGGTTTTGATCTCACCGCCAACATAGTCAGGCCGGATATGGCCGAAGCCTCCGTTGCCAAGGTTGCCCCCGCCGCTAACAGTTAGATCGCAGCCATCAGCAGTTGGGCTAGCACCACTGAGGCAGGGGCTTCCACTCCAGAACTGGGTTACGCCAGACCACTCCCAACCACCGGCGGTCAGCTGCACCAGTTTGTTTGAACCCCTGAATTGCGGCAGATCGTAAACATACTGGAAGTTAAAGACGTTGCGCCGATCGAAACCCGCTGGAGCATAGAAATGCTTAAGCTGGGTGTAATCGGGAATGACGTCCGCCTCATTGTCCTGATCAAAGAGGTCCATTACCTTTGACCAGGTGTAGTCCGCGTTGATGGTCAACGTGTTACTGAACCTGCGCGTCACCTTGACTTGCAGGCCGTTGTAGACGCTGCTCGCACCCCAGCGACTGTAATGAATGGAACTGTAACCTTTGTAGGGCAGGATTGCATTGGTCACATTGTTGACGGTGGAGAGGATCGGGGTACTGGTCGTGTATCCAAGCGGCAGCTGCTCCAATTCGTCGACATATACCTGATGGCGGCTGGCGTTGCCGATATAACTGATGTCGAATGCGAGTTTATAGGGTAGTTCCTGTTGGATTCCGAGGTTGTAACCGTAAGTAGTTGGAATATTTCCCGCCCGGTCGGGGGAGAGAATCCCACCCGATGGGGTCAGAGGAGCTCCGTTGGCCAATGCGGGAGAGATGTTACCTATGTTTCCGCCGTAAATGGTGGGTGTATACACGGTGGGTGGATTGCTGATGCCACCAAAGTTAAAGACATTCTGCTGGTAGCGCTCGAAGAACACACCCGCACCGCCACGAAACGCTGTCTTCCCGTTTCCGAAGACATCGTAAGCAAAGCCGAGTCGCGGACCGAAGTTGTTCCAGCGGAAGTTCTCCCCGCCTTTCGGCAATCCGTTCGTACCTTCGCGGACCATGCCGTTATAGGGATCGCCGGAACCAGGGATGATCGAACCCTGGGTAGGCGCCTGGCCTGGGATGTTAGGCGCGGTGTTGATCGATACAGCGTTCGCAGGGTTGTAGGCACCGGGCACGAAATAGTACTGGTGGTATTGGCCGGTGGTATACGTGGGCCCGATGAATTCGTAACGAAGGCCCATATCCAAAGTAAGCCTGGGAGTCGCCTTCCAGGTGTCCTGGGCATAACCCTCGTACTGGAAGAAGTGGAAGTGACCATAAGCAAAGATATTTGATTGGCTTACAGTGGTGTAGTTCCCCAGCAGAGTATTCGCAATTCCAGAGTTGCTGTTGTTTGCGTTCTGATTGCTCGCACCGAAGTTGAGGTTAGGGTTCTCGGTCCAGGTTCCTTCCTGACCATTCTCGTTGAGGTCCGCGAAGAGGCCGAATTTGATTACGTGATTGCCGAGAATTTTGGTTACGTCATCCGTGGCGACCAGGGTGTTGCCGGTCGAAGTCCAACCAGAAGGAAACGGACTGATGTTGATGTAGCCGTCGCCAGTATTGATATTTGGGGCGAGATCATGAGTGTTCGTTGATGGATAAATGTCGGTGTAGTTGAAGCCCAGCGTGCTCTTGTCATAGAGAGACTTGGATGTGCCAGGAACGATGTCAACAACCTGGGTCAGGTGAAGCCAGCCGACAGTCGCTTCGTTGGTTAACGTTGGGGAGATTACGTTCACCAGGCTCCAACCATAGCTCTTGCCCGGCTTCTTACGATACTGCGGCAGGACCGGGAAGCTGTTACCGGAGAAAATTCCGAAGCCCTGGCTTTCCTGCTGGCGGTCGTCCACGTAACGGAAGAATGCGTTGGCCTTCGGGCCAAAGTTGTAGTCGACGCGAGCGACGTATTGATTCTTTGTGAAGGTGTAAGTGTCTTGAAAGTTGATCTGTTGCTCATCGTTAAAGCCGTTGTTGTAGATGGGATGATCAAAGGTTCCGCGATACCCTGGGGTGAAGTATTTGATCGTCGCGGCATATTGGCTGCTGAACTGCGAGGCAGGAATGATGTTTCCTACGTAGGGGGTTCCCGTTGCCACCTCGCCGACCGAGTTGTACTTTACCGTCCCCGGGATAAACACTTGACCATTCTGCACCAGGTTGCCGTTGGTATCGTGAATTGGCGTACAGGTCTGTGTTCCATTGAAGTCGCACATATTGCCCGAGCGGTAGACTGGAGAAAGGTCGGCCTGTCCATTCGGGGTGCCGATGCCGAGCATCGAGGGCAGCGGCATGGTGTAGAAAGTGCCTCCGGCGCCGCCCGGATTGCCGTTCGGCTTATTGGCACGCGTCCCTTCATAGTTGAAGAAGAAAAATGCTTTCTTATTGTCTCTGGGTGAAATGTTCGGAATGGGAATGAATCCGCCGATGTTTCCACCGAACTGATTGAACTTAAGATTTGCCCGACCCTCACCATTGTGGTTGCTGAACCAGTCGTTTGCGTTGTAGTCGGTATTGCGGTTGAACTCGTAGGCTGTTCCGTGGAAGTGGTCGCCACCACTCTTGGTGTTGATGAGAATCATAACGCCTGGACTACGACCGTATTCGGCGTTGAAGTTCCCGGTGAGGGTTTTGAATTCGCCCACAGCGTCCAGACTGAGCGCGGTGTATTCGCCGTCGTTCGCGCCTACGTCTGTGTTGATGATGCCATCGAGAAAGAAATTGTTCGCAGTACCGCGCATTCCGTTGACGTAGAAATCATCGGTCTGGTTGAACACCAGCCGGAATTGCGAATTGTTGTTCGTAACCACTCCCGGCAGCGTTGTGAGCAGAGATTCAAAATCTCGCCCATTCAACGGTTGCTCGGTTACCTGCCGCTCGTCGACCACCGCGGCGTTGCTTGATGTTGCGGTATCAATCAAAGGCGTTTGGGTGCTCACCGTCACAGTCTGCGTGGCTTGACCCACCGTCAACGCCAACTGGCCTAGACCGAGACTCTGGTCCTGATCGAGCACCACATCGTTTCGATCCAGCTCTTGCATACCAGGAGCAGCCACTGTGATTTTGTAGGTGCCAGGGGATACGTTCAGCGCGCGGAAGTTGCCACTTCCATCAGAAGTCGTTTCACGGGTTAAGTCACCGGTCGACTGGTTGATGATTTTGACCTGCGCTCCAGGGATGGCTGCACCCGATGGATCTACGACGGTGCCTGTGATCGACCCCGTCTGCGCATGCAGCTTAGCGCAGGGGAAGAACGCAACAAGCAGTGTCAGCAGTGAAAGTTGCAGAAAGAGACCCGGCTTCAGAAGACGGCGATTCCCAGCGAGATTCTCTTGAGGGGTTTCAGATGAACTGAACTGAGTCGGGTAGAAGGCAGCACACTGCCTTGACAGCTGATGGCGTCGCATAGATCCTCCAAAAGGTAAAACCGAGCTTTACTGTCTGGACTGCCTCAACCAGCTGCTAACCCCGGTTTGGCAGGTCTTTCGGTCTGTTCCCAGTAATTCACAACTACGCAGCGCCTAGAAATCGACCGCATCCGAGACTATCGAAGGGCGAGTAGCGCTGTCAAAGTAACAGAACCGTTTTTGTTCAGAAAAGAAACGTTTCTGTAAACAGATTGTCGACAAGTAGAACGCAACGTTCATGCACCTGTCAAGGCAGGTTTTCATCCCCTAAACACCGGTTACAACGCGGCAACCAGTGATGACGATCAGAAGATTCAAAGGCGGGAGATGTTTCCCTTTTGACAGGGCCAAATTAAGATGCGACACTCCCTCAGCGAATTCTTGAAAGCATCTCGGAAGTTCACTTGACTGGTAAAAAAACAACTGACAAAAGCGAGAACGTAACTCTACGCACCCTCGCCACCCATCTTGGCCTCTCGCTCACGACCGTCTCGGTCGTGGTAAGCGACTCGCCGGCTGCGCAGGCGATCCCGCTTGCTACTCGAAAGCGCATACTCGCCGCGGCCAGTGAGTTGCACTATCGGCCCAACTACTTCGCCCGATCACTTCGCAGGAAGCGAAGCATGTCGGTCGGCGTGCTGGTGTCTGAGATGAGCGAGGGCTACTTCACGCTGGTGATGAATGGCGTCGAAGAGTATCTGATGTCGGCCAAGTATTTTTATTTGTTGGCCGCGCATTACTGGCAGCCAGATCTGCTCGAGGAATACCCAAACATGCTGCTCGAGCGGTCGGTTGACGGTCTTCTGCTGGTGAACACGCCTACCCCAACGCGGGTGCAGGTGCCGATCGTCTCCATCTCCGGGCATCAAGCCGTACCCGGCGTGACCAATATCCAGCTGAACCACAAACTGGCCGCTCGTCTCGCGCTCAAGCATCTCGCAGAATTGGGACACAGCAGAGTTGCGTTCATGAAGGGTCAGGAGCAGACGGTTGACACGGACTACCGCTGGAAGGAGATTTTGGACACCGCCCGCGCCTGCGGCATGGAGCTTCACCAGGAGCTGCTGATCAGATTAACGGAGAACAGTTGGTCGCCCGCCTTGGGATATGGTCCGGTGAAGGCGCTGCTTTCACGCACTCGGGATTTCACCGCGCTCTTCGCGTTTAATGACATCGCAGCCTTCGGCGCCATTCGCGCGCTGCACGAAGCTGGACTGCGAGTGCCCGACGACGTGTCCGTGATCGGCTTTGACGACGTGCTCAGTGCCCCCTTCCACATTCCGAGCCTGACTACCATTCGCCAGCCGCTGCGCGAAATGGGCAAAATGGGCGCTGAATCTCTGATCAACCGGATCAATCATCCGAAAGCGCCGTACGCCCAACAAGTGATCGTGCAGCCGGAACTGATGGTACGTGAATCCACTGCGATCGCTTCTTCACAATGCGCGTCGGCGAGTCAGAAGCGGAGCAAGGCTGCTTCGCGTACCCTCGGGTAATGCCACAGTTTGGGCGCTGCGGCCGGCGGTTTGCCACAACATCGGTCTAGGCGTTCGATTCGCTCGTGCTCAAGCCCTGGAGCGCGGAATGACATTCCCGCTCAAGAGAAGCCAACAACTGATCCATGTGTTCCGTGCGCGTGCGGAGGTTCACCGGACTGATTCGAAAATACATCTTCCCTTTCAGCTCAGTGGTTGAAAACCAGAATTTCCCGCTCTGTTCGATTCGCCTTGCGACCTCCGTATGCAGTTCCCTGGATTGCGCCTGATCCAAATCCGCACCTCGATATCGAATGCAGATCGCCGACAGCGGCGGTTCACAGGCCGGCTCGAAGTCAGGATGTTCTGTTACCAGGCAGTAAAGATGTTTCGCCTGACGAATGTTGTTGTCGATCCATTCCCCAATTTGGCTTGCACCGTATCGCTTGAAACTCATCCAGACCTTAAGCCCGCGAAAGCGTCTCGACTGCTCGAAACCGTGAACGTAATACTGGTAGCGTTCATTGGCACGATCGAATTCGTCGGTAAGATATGCAGGCTTAATCCCAAAGGACGCGGTTAAGCGATGACCATCCTTGACCAGGATAGCGCCCGCATCGAGCGGCGCGTAGAACCACTTGTGGGGATCAATGGTGACCGAATCCGCCAACTCCAACCCTTGATTGCCCATGGGCCACGCATGGGAGAGCAACATGCCGCCACCGTACGCGGCATCCGCGTGCAGCCACATCCCTTCGCGATCCGCGATTTTCCGAAGCTCGCGCACCGGATCAATGGCCCCAGTGTTTGTCGTTCCGAATATGCCCACGATGCACATCGGCCGTACGCCGCGTTTACGATCCTCCGCAATGGCCGCCTCAAGCGCATCCAGACGCACCCGAAATTGAGAGTCGGTGGGCAGCGCACGCAAAGCTTGCCTTCCCAGCCCCACCGCGTCCACCGCCTTATCCACCGAAACGTGGCGCTCTTCCGACGTGTACACTGCCCAGCGTTGCTGAACGCCTTCATGCTGTATCCGATCGCCGGAAACGCAGTCCCTCGCCAGCTTAAGCCCGATAAAATTCGCCATCATGCCGCCGCTGGTCAGGTTGCCGCCGGCGTTCTCGCCGTAACCCACCAGATCAGTGAGCCAGCGAACAGTGCGCCGCTCCATGGCCACAGCAGCGGGTCCGACGGTATAAGCTCCGAGGTTTTGGTTGAGAGCGGAGCAGATAAAGTCGGCAATGATGCCAATTGGATTCGGTGAAGGAGTAATAAGCCCCAGATAGCCTGGATGCCCGACATGGGTGCAATTGGGAAGAAGCTTTTGCTCCAGCTCACTCAGGATATTTTCTGCGGTGCTGGGATCCTGGGGGAGCGGCTCAGCGAAAAACCGGGTGAGTGTCGCCGGTGCTACATCCGGAAACACCGGCCTCTCTTCGATGTTCTCGAGGTACTCGGCCAGCAGATCTACGACTCGGTGTCCAACTTCGCGAAATTCACCCGCGTCCATGAGTCCCCCTAATGTCGACTTAAATCATAAATAGAAATGGCAGCGGCAGAAATCGCATGCTGATGGCGAGAACGAAGATTCCTCGATTGCCTTTGGAGTTGGAAGAGTCTTAGCTCGCTCTTCCCACAGTGCTGCGGGGTGAGAACTCAAAAGGTAAAAGAAACCCCACCACCAACATGCTGCTCACGCATGGCTCCCTGAAATACCGGCCCGACAAATGTCAGCGTTGCGTTCTCCACTTCAACTCCACTGAGGATGCTGTTCGTCGACTTGGTCCAGAAGTCAGGTTGTGAAATGAGCGTTGCACGATAATCCAATCGAATCATCCACCGGGGTGTTACCCGATAGCGAACGCCACCGCCGTAGTTGAATCCCACCTGGAAGATACCGCCACCCTCCAACGGAGGCGTGCTCCCAAAGTTATAGGCCGCACTGAGAAGACCGATATTGCTCAGGCCCAGTTTCCAATAGCTGGGCGCCTTCTTGATCGGGGCTTCATCCAAATGCATCAATTGCAGGGCCGGCCCGATTGCGAAGTACGGTCGCAATCGCGACGTCTTCGGGCGAGTGTTGATAAGGAGGTTATAGGACATCTGCGAAGTGAGGAGCCCAGTGGTGGCAAAGGCAAATGCGCTCTGCACGCTGCCGCTCGTGGTGTCGTTATCCACCACACCTAACCCCATCTTGAAGCTAGTGAAACTTCGGTTGTAACTAAATTCGTGGGAGAAATATTTATGCGGGTTGATGGTCACGGACCCGCCAAGATTCCAACCATTGTGCAGCGAATTGTCGAGCGCGATGACAACCTGCTCTCCGGGGGGATTAATCGAATCCAGAATGAAACCGATTCCCCCGCCGTTCCCGCCCGCGTAGCCCAGCCAGGATGCGCGAAAACCGATCTCGACCGAGGGCGGCTTCCAGCGGTCGTATTCTATGCTTTGCGTCCTGCTCCTCGCGATGGCGGCGGAATCGACAGCATAGTCGGTTTTGCGCCCGGTCTTTCCGTTGATAGTGTATTCATCACCCTCAATATCCATGCTTCTCTGGGAATGCGGAGTATCTTTCTTCTTGAATTCCGAGATGCCGGTACGAATTCCGGAATAGGCCATGACACCGACGTTGTCGCGCAGAATATTGTTCTTGAGCGTAAGCGTCGTTTGCCGGGAGACGCGTTCTACACGGTTACCATGAACCGGCAGCGTATCGCCGGCTTCCTCGATTGTGTCTTGCGCAATGCGGCATTCGTTCAGCTGAAGCACCGCAATTCTTCCGTCTGTGATCAGATCTTCGCCGGTCCCGTTTTTGGCATCTTTGGGGATCCACGAGCGCGCGACCAGCTGAACGTTGGATACACACCCGGTAAAGATAAGATCATTCACCACCTTGGCACGCTCGTTATCGATATGGCTGTCGATGAGGTGGATGAATGTCTTGTTCTTCTTGGAAAATCCGATGCCCGTGTCGTGGGTGGAGGATGAGGTCCAGACGGTCTCGCCATTCCAGGGTCGTGAGCTTGCCCAGATGCGCAGATGGTGGCGTTTGGAAAAGGTATTCAACGTCTTGGCATAGGCGTATGCGGGAGGTTGCCCACCGAGCAGCAAGGTGGACATGGGAGCACTCTTATAGCCCTGGTTCTCGGCTACGGAGCGAATGGTCGCGTAGGTCGACTCCGCGGTGAGCGAGTCGACTTGCACCCAGTCACTGGCGGCGAATGCGCGCTGAACTTCGTCTGCGCTGCCTATGAAGATGAGGTTGGTGATATCAGACGGGATATGGCCTTTGTCGGTATACGTCCGAAACGGCAACTCTTCCACCAGCTTGAGTAAATCCTGCTTGTCGGCGGGTGTGTTGGCGATCGGGGGAACGAGGATAGGCTCCGCCTTTGGAAGTACGATCGGGGCGGTGAGCTCGGCGATCAGTTCTGTGCCTGCGGGAAGCGAAATCTCAGGCTCTGAAAATCGCAGAACCGATGCCGACGCAGCAGTGGTAAAGATGGCCGCGATTGGATCGCCAAAGGCCAGGCTGCCCGCAAAACCCGAGGCACGATTGCTCAATGTGGCGGTCGAGCGGATGCCCTGAATGCGGCCTTGAGCGTCCACAGACTCGCGGGCATTTTCTACTTGTATTACGCGGCATTGCAAAGGAACGCTGGTCCCGTCGGCGAGCAGCATGCGGTTGAACTGCAGCTCCAGGCGCGCCGTTTCGTGGACGACCCCAAGGCCCACTTTCCTGACCGAGACCACGGAACCTTCAACAGTGGTGCCGAGAGGGAGCAGCATTTCGCCGGCCTCGGTCAGAGGAGCGACCAGGACGCCCGAGATCCTGGCGCCCTTGTGTGTAGCGTAGGAGCTGATTGGCTGCTGAAGCCGTATCTCCAGCCTGGTCCCGACAGATACCGACTCGGCTAATGCGTGCATGGCGGCCAAGGCGAGCGCTGCACAGCAGCAGCGAAGAAGGGTCCTGCATATCTCAAATCTCATTGAGCGCGCCGCCCCGCGAAGTTCGGACCCATGGTCATGAACAAAGTACTCACCTCACGCAGCCTTCAATGAAGACTCCAGGCCTAGTTAGACGGGGGAACGCCCGTCCATTGTATGCCTTCGCCGGGGGAATTTGGCTTCGCTCATATGCTCGATATTTCACCGGGCCTTTAAGAGCCCGAGTGAGAACTCGCACATCTTTCGAACGCAACCCTAGCGGGGACTAAACAGGCTGCGGAAAAACTCTATCTGTACGAAGGGGACGGCTTCAGCCGTGCCGTACAAGAATCGAAAAGTTGATGGGGTTTAGCCCCTGAGGTACGCTTTTTTTATCATTCCTCGCGCTCAGCTGCTTGGAAACGGCGGCAAAAGCCGTACCTCAGCGGCTAAAGCCGCGCGTATGTCCGAAGAATTTACGGCACGGCTGAAGCCGTGCCCTTCGTACAGAGAGAGTTTTTCCGCAGTCTGTAAAGCCCAGGGTAGTTTTATTCAGTTGCGGCAAGGCTGAAGCTGACGCTGTGCCGTAATACAAAACCGAAATTTTGGGTGCCGGGAAGGCTGGTTAGGATAGAGTTTGAAGCGCAGCAGGAGACTCCGTACACATGGCCGGCAAGTATCGCATAGGGCGTCGGGATTTTTTCAAACAAGCCGCGGGCGCCGTTGGCGCTGCAACGCAGATTCCCCACTGGTCGCCTTTCGCAGCGGCGGAGGCTCAGGAGGCCGGGCAACATCTTCGCCCCGCAGCGGACAGGATTGCGTTTCCTCGCATCTTCTCAGGCAATCAGCTCAAGATGCTGGCTTTCCCACTAGGCGGCGTAGCCGCAGGAAGTTTGGCCCTCGGAGGGCGAGGCCAACTACGCGATTGGGAGATCTTCAACCGGCCGAACAAGGGCTTTTCTCCGCAATATGCGTTTCCTTCCATTTGGATCAAATCAGGGAATGGCAAACCCATGACGCGAGTACTCGAAGCGCGGATATTGCCTCCCTACGAAGGCCAGGACGGCCTGGGCTCGAACAATTCTCCCGGTTTGAGTCGGCTGGCAACCGCCGAATTTACGGCACAGTATCCGTTGGCGCATCTTCGATTCGAAGACCCCAGCCTCCCAGTAAGAATCGAACTCGACGCGTTTTCGCCGTTCATCCCACATGACCCCGACGCCTCAGGATTGCCGGTGGCCATCTTGCGCTATCGGGTGAGCAACCCGACGGCTTCCAGCGCAAAAGTCGCAATTGCGTTTTCCATCGACAACCCGGTCAAGGCGCCCGTCAACAACGACGTGGCGCGTCCCGCCGAGGACCCCCGGGTCAACGAATACCAGGCGGCGAACCAGTTGGAAGGTCTCTTGATGACCAACCCCAGCTTGAGCACCATCGATCCGATGCAGGGTAGCTTTGCGCTGGCGGTGCTTTCCAGTCAAGCGGCTCAAACTACCCATTGGCGTGGGTGGCCGCGAGGGCGCTGGTGGAATTCACCCATGCTGTTTTGGGACGCATTCTCTCAAGATGGAGCGCTCCTGAACGAACCGGCAACGCGTGGCGCAGTGGGCGCGTTGTGCCAACAGAAGTCGATTCCC
>DASRRN010000244.1:0-4741 GCA_035695685.1 Acidobacteriaceae bacterium
TATCTTGCCTATGCCGTTCGGAGCTTTTCAACCACCGAAGCCCGCACCGGGCGGACCCGCCACAGTCTTTCCCCGGGGCCGAGAACAAGAACTGCTAGCATCTTGCCCTGTCCGGCAGCTACATCTACATTCTCGGCAGCCATACAGGCACGCTTTACATTGGCGTCACCAGCAACCTGTATCTGCTTGTCATGCAACATAAGGAGGGCACGTGGGAAGGTTTCACTGGTGGCCTATGGCTGCAAGCGCCTGCTCTACTTTGAGGGTTATGAAGACATTCGCAAAGCCATCGCCCGGGAAAAACAACTCAAAGGCTGGCGGCGCGAAAAGAAGCTCAACCTCATTCGCACTATCAATCCCGAGTTCAAAGACCTAGCACAAACCTGGGGATGGAAGATGATTACAGCGCATGAAACGATGTACCCGTGACCATCAGGTGGGTACCGCAGCAAGATCCTGTATGCGGGTTTCGGTGTCACGCGATAAATTCGTGAAGCGCTCCGCTCAGAGCTGTGACTTTTTTAATTTCCCTTGTAGTCTGTGGCCGGAAAGCTCCGAAGAGCACCTGCCAACAAGCACCGCCGGGGTCCTTCGACTCCGCGCCATAAAACCCTCTGTTATGCAATAGATCTGCGAGGCGCTTCGCTCAGGATGACGCCTTTCTGCAGGCTACTGAAAAACATCTGGTCGGGTGCAAAAAACACGAAACGATCGAAAAAGTCAGAGGCTCTCAGGATGACGATTTCGTGGGAGTTTTGAAGAAACATCCCAAACGAGTTGGCGCTTATGGGCCTACGTCCTGGGCTATTCTCAGGAATTCTCAGGCGTCCCTGCGGGACTGCGTTTGGAAAGGCG
Source organism: Acidobacteriaceae bacterium (assembly GCA_035695685.1). Taxonomy (GTDB): domain Bacteria; phylum Acidobacteriota; class Terriglobia; order Terriglobales; family Acidobacteriaceae; genus PALSA-350. Next base: position 856 of record DASRRN010000244.1, read on the forward strand.
ATTCTTACGGAGACCGTAAAGCCCTTCGTGCATAGTGCGGTTCACCACGCGGTCTGTAAGAGGGTTAGGCCCGCTTCTACTTTGACCTAAGAACGAACACCAACAACACGATCAGAACGACCAGCAGGAAAGCGTTCAATACCAGGAGCATCGGCAGCATTTGCTGGAATTTGCTCTTTGCCGGCGGTGCGCTCGCCATAACCTGCGGCGGCGGTGGGGGAGCCGGAGGCTTGGGAACCGCGACCGCGGGAACCGGCGGGGGCGCAAAGGCCGGGGCTGGCGGCAAAGGAACGGCTGCGGGAAAGACAGGTGAGGCAGCGGCCGGCGCCGCAACCTTTTCTGCTGGTGATGCCTGGCCCGCGGCGGGATTCGCGAATCCTCCCGAGATGATGCGGGTAAACTCACCTGGCCCCGCAAACGCGGCAGGCTCAGAGCCAGCAGCCAGGGGCGGTGGCAGGGAAGAGGCAGCGGATGCTTGCTCCTCGTTTAGCCTCTGGATCAACATGGTAATGCTTCCTGGCGCGCCCGCGGAGGGCTCAGGCGGCTGCGGGCTCTGCCCCCTGAACAGTGAATCGGACGGTTCACCGAAGCGCTGGGCGGCCGGCTCATTCTCTACCGAGAGTGATCGAAACAACCGGGTAGCCCCGGCTGACTCCATCCCATCTGTGCTCGGAGCTGAATCCAGGCTCGATGGCCATGCAGATTCGACTGCGCTCGGAGGCGCGCTGGCCGCCGGTATGAAGGGCCGAGGCGGGGGTGCGGGGGAAGCAGCAGGCGTCCGGAAAAGCTGGGTAAAGCTGCCATCGGCGGAGGCTGAGTCGGAGACCCCAGGGGTAGAGAAACCCTTCATTCGCGGTGTGGCCGACGGAGCGAAGGGTGCCAGGTCGGGGATGATGGATGGCCGGTCCTTCAGCGAGGCTGTAGCGGCGACAAACATGCGGGTAAACTCACCGGGCTCATGGCGAAGGGCTTCCGGGGGTACGCCTGCCTGGGGTGCAGAGCTGGTTTGCGGCGGATGCTGAGGAGACGCAGCGATATCCAGCTTCTGAAACATCCGTGTAAATTCGCCCGGTGCGGCTGGCTTGTCTTCGCTCGGAGATAGGCCAGCCGGCGAAGAGCGTAGCGGCTGCGCGTTGAATGGCTGCCCCCATTGGGGAGCCGGGATAGTCCCGGTTCTGTCTTCCGGCGCGAACAACCCGGCCGCACTTTCCTGTGATTGCTCCACACCCTCGTCTGGTTGAGTTTGGAAGGCGTTCAAAAACATTCCCGTGGCAGAGAGCGAATCGGGCTGGCCAGGGGCCTCCCCTCCGGGCTTCTTACCATCTTCTGTCATCAGGATTGGCCCCATTCATGGTCGCGACTTCCTATGTGCTGAAGGTTACACTTCCCCGGTTGACCGAGTAAAGATTACAAACACCGTAGTTGACCATACCGATTACAACTTAAGGATGAGTGGTCCGCCGCGGGCTGGAAGTTTTTCTCTTGCCCCCAGCCGGTTGAGGTATTCTCAGCGTGATTCAAATTGAGTCCGTTCCGCAGCTTTGCGTGGATAGAAACGCAGGCGTTCGCTTGGGAAAACGCGCATGAATGATCTCGCAGTGCGTACCTACAACCTGGCATCCTGCTACGAGAATTCGTTTACCACCATTCTCCGGCTGGGTTCACGGCAGCAGGCGATTCCATCGTCCCAGGTGTTTCGCACCAACATTCGGGCGGCGCTGAAGGCTGCCATGGAGCAAGCAAAGAGTTTGGGTTACAGCAGCGAAATGATCGAATTTTCGGTCTTTGCCCTGGTCGCATTCCTGGATGAAAGCGTGCTCAAACTGCAAAGCCCAATCTTTGCAGATTGGTCGCAGCGTCCGTTGCAGGAAGAGCTCTTCGGTCACCATAGCGCCGGCGAGGTCTTCTTTGAAAAATTGCGCGGCTTGCTTGCGCGACAGGATTCACACGAAATCGCCGATTGTCTCGAGGTTTACTGCTTGTGCCTTTTGCTCGGCTACCGGGGCCGCTACGCGCTGGGCAGAGGGGGAGAGATCGAAACCTTTATCCGCCAGATTCGGGAGAAGATCGGTCGCATCCGCGGCCAGGTTCTTCTGTTTCGGCCGACTGCTCCCGCGCCGCAAGTCAAGCGGGTTGCGGCGGTGGATCGTTGGAGCCGTGCCTTGGGTATTGTCGCGTTGTGCATGTTCCTGACCATGTTGCTGGCTTTTGGCGCTTTCTGGTTCTTTTTGGGCGCGGGAATTTCCCCATTGGGTTGACGGCCACCGCCGGGAGGATTCTTGCTCGCCTACTTGCTCGCTCTCGTGGTTCTCGTGGTCGCCGGGTTGCTCATCTTCGCCGCTGCAACCTTTCTCCATTTGCACGGCACTCCCCTGATCGTGCTTGCAGCGCTCATTGCGTTTGCCGGGGTTGTGGCCGCGATCGCGATCGTGGTGATCCATCTCCGCGCCAGGAAGCGGCAGGCCGCGGACGGGGAAGTGTCGTCTGCCGGGGGTAGCAGTGAGGTCGATGTTTTGCTCATCGACGCCAATCGCAAATTGCGGAATTCCAAGCTGCCCGGCGCTAAGTCGCTTGACGGCCTTCCTCTCCTTTACCTGCTTGGGGAAGCCGCCTCCGCTAAGACGAGTTTGGTCATGCGCTCCGGACTGGACCCCGAGCTGATTGCCGGCAGCGCGCCCCGCGAGGGAGATGTTTCACCCACCCCCGTGCTCAACTTGTGGTTCACCCGGCAAGCGGCCATCCTAGAAGCCGGCCAGGCGGTGCGTCAGGAAGCCGGAGTGCTGCGTAGGCTAATCGCCCGCACTCGCCCCAAGGCATACCGATCCACTTTCGGCTCGGGTGCGCCTGCCCGAGCTGCCGTGGTTTGCGTGAGCGTGGAACAGTTTCTGGCAGCGGACGCCGCTACCTCGTCCGTTGCCTCCGCGCGTATCATCGCCGCCCAATTGCGGGAGATCAGCCGATTGCTGGGCGCAGCCCTGCCCGTCTACGTCATTTTCACCAAGCTCGATCGCATCCCTCATTTCGCGGAGTACGTCCGCAATCTTTCCAATGAAGAAGTACGGCAGGTTCTCGGCACTGTCCTGCCTCGTAACGAAATCTCGGCCGGTGTTTACGCCGACAAGATATCCCGTGATCTCGGGAGCGCCCTCGATCTGCTTACCTACTCTTTGGGCGAGTTCCGGGTGGAGGTGCTGAACCGGGAAACCGAGCCGGCCAACACGCCCGGTGCGTATGAATTCCCCCGCGAGTTTGGCAAGCTGCGCAAGAACCTGAACCAGTACCTGGTGGAACTGTGCAAGCCCAGTCAACTCAGTGCCAATCCTTATCTCAGGGGTTTCTTCTTTACCGGCTTGCGGGCCCAGATACTGGAGCAAAGGGCGGCCGCTCCGGCGGCGCCGTTTGAGAGCGCACCTGCTGACGTCGGCGCGACAAGAATGTTTTCTCTGCAGGAGTTTCAGGGAGCGAACCGTCCCGCCGCGCAGCAAGTGGTGGCGACGCGCGCGCCGCAATGGGCATTTCTTCCCCGGCTATTTTCAGAGATGATTCTTGCCGACAAGAGCGCGCTATCAGCAACTCAACAAACGGCGCCGGCCCGCCTCTTCCGCAGGATTCTTTTTGCCTCGCTGGCTTTTGTTTTTCTCATTTGTACCCTGTTGCTGTTGGTCTCCTACCTGAACAACGCGGCCCTCGAGCGCAACCTCCAGAGTGCCGCCCAGGCGTTGCCGGCCGCCGGCGGGACTACGGGATTAGCGCCCACCCTGGGCGACCTGCAGGCACTTGACCGGCTGCGCCAGATCCTTGCTCAGTTAGAGGGCTACCGGCAAAACGGAGCTCCGTGGACCTACCGCTTCGGACTGTACCAGGGAGACCAACTCGCCGTACCCGC
>DASRRN010000245.1:0-3518 GCA_035695685.1 Acidobacteriaceae bacterium
CCATCAACATGATCCGGATTGGAAACTACGCACTTGTCACCATGATGGTGATTTTTCTGATCGCCACCCACATTGCGCTCGTCACCTTCTCGCCTGTGCTCTCCTCGAAAGCGCTGGCGGATGCGATTCGTCCTTATCTGCAGGCCGGTGATGTGGTGGTAATCAATGGGGAATATGAAGCCGGCTCGACCCTTGGCTTCTATCTGAGACGTCAGGTCCGCATTCTGAATGGCCGCTCCTCCGACCTCTGGTATGGTTCGTTTTTCAACGATGCTCCACACCTCTTCGATGACCAGGCATCGTTCTGGCAATCGTGGAGTGGCCCGCGTCGAATTTTTCTATGGACCCCACTGGACCACGTTCCCCCGCTCCCAGGGCGGTTGTACATCATCGCTACAAGCGGCGGTAAGGAAATCCTCAGCAATCAGCCGTAGTGCGGTGTGTGTGAGAACGGAGATTTAGAAATTTAGTCCCGAAGGGACGGCTGAACTTAGCCCAGGACGCTAGTCCTGGGTTGGATTTGAAAGGACGACCCAGCCTGCCCCGGCATGCCGTGGGTCCCGAAGGGACGGCTGAAAATGGGCCGCGACGCAATCCTCCCTCAGCCGTCCCTTCGGGACTAAATTCTGAATCCCGAGTTCTCACATACCCTCTGAAGCCCGTACCCTTCAATGAAGCAAGACGTGCCCTCAGGGGCTTGCAGTTATTTCTGATGGGGCGGAATTCTAGACTGCGGTGAGGCGGCTCATTTTGCCGTCTTTCAAGGAGAAATGCTGGCCTCGCCAAGCCACGGTATTTCCAGCGAAGCTCCATATCCAGATACCCAGTGCTACTACGTCTCGCGCCGGCAGCAGCCACAGATCACGCAGCACCTGGCGATCGCCCAACACGCCCACGCCGACCGCCAGAGCCAGCGCAACCCGTGCCGCCAAGGTCAGGCTGAGCAGGGCAATACTGGAGAGGCTGGCCCCCGAGGCAATCAGATTACATAGCGCCCACGGCAATCCGTAGGTAAAGACCATGCCGGTGTAGCCGAGTTTTCTTGAATAGCGAGTGCTGCGGCTCCATCGAATCTGGTGGGCCAGAAACTGACCGAAGCGATACTCCGGCAAGAAGGTCTCGACCACCTCGCCGCTTAGTACCACTTCGAAACCCATTCGCCAAACCCGGGCCCCGAGCTCGTAATCGTCCGCCAGGTAGTCGACCAGTGGCTCCAGTCCGCCAATCGCTTCCAATGCCGGGCGAGAGACCGCCAGAGTCGAGCCCAGGCCAAAGCGAATGCCGTCTTCGATCTGGCGTGCGGTCAGTACTCCAGCGATGAAGTCGGTGGCAATCCCCAGCGCCTCCATGCGCGAGCCAATGCTGCTGTGCGCCTGGCCCCGGTAGAGCGCTGTCACCAGGCCTACGCGACCGCCACGCCTTTTTGGGAGAAGGAAACAGCTCATGATGCGCCGCAGGTAGTGGGGAGAAACCTTAATGTCGCTGTCGTTGATCAGAATGTAGTCGTACTGCGCGCTGCTCAGCATCTGCACCAGGTTACTTACCTTGCCGTTGGCGCCAAGCAATTGCGGGCATAACACCAGTCGAATCGTCCGCTGGGGAAATTCCTCCTGCAGCCTTTCAATGGCGGTCACTGCTGGATCGGTCATGCTGCTGACCCCAAACAGAATTTCGTAGGGCCCCTGATACTGCTGCAAACAATGGCTGGCAAAGCTGGCATACATTTCCGGGTCGAGACCCTTTACCGGCTTGAGGATGCTTACCCCCGGCTGGAAATCAGGGGGTAACTTGCGTAATTGATGCTGAAAGGCGCGCGCACTCCACAACGCGAGCAGGTAGTAACCCAAGCCTGCAAGGCTGAGAATGGTGGTGACGGTAGCGACAACGATTGGCAACATTGTGAACGACTCTTAGTTTAAGCGGTTTCACAATTCCGTGGCCTGGGTGGATCGCGCGAGGTATGGTGCCGGCCAGCCGGGACCACGTCAATCGGGTCTTCCTGGGTGAGACTGATGGCGACTGAAAACCTACTCGTATCGCAGAGCAACGATGGGGTCGAGCGATGCTGCTTTCCAGGCCGGATAGATGCCAAACAGAAGACCGATGCCACAGGAAACGACAAACGCGGTGGTGGACCAGGCCACCGACATCTCCGCCGGCAGCACCCTGCCTAGCGTCAGCTTGAGCAACAGGGTAAGCAAACCGCCAACGAAGATGCCGATCACTCCGCCCAGAGCGCACAAGGCAACCGCTTCGAGCGTGAATTGAAACATAATGTTCTTTCGGGTCGCGCCCAGCGCCTTACGGACGCCTATCTCCCGGGTTCGTTCTGTCACGCTCACCAGCATGATGTTCATCACCCCGACACCGCCGACCATTAAGCCCACACTGGCCACCCCCACCAGAAAGATGAACAGACCGCTGGTGAGCTGGTTCCACAACACCAGCAGGGCGTCGGAGCTGAAGATGGCGAAGTTGTCCGGTTGGTTGGAACGAACTTTACGCCGGCGTCGAAGGAGCTCGCGAATTTCGTCTTCGACGGCAATCTTGTTCTTGACATCGTCGTACTTCACGCTGATCCAGTGGTCGAGAATTTCGGGATGAATTTTGTGAAAGGTGAAAGTGGGAAAATGGGCGGAGTTATCGCTAGGATTCTTGCCCCCGCCAAAGACCTGTTTCTGGGGTGCAAAGACGCCCACCACGGTGAACACGTCACCCTCGATCTGCACTTCCTTGCCCACCGCCGGGTCGTTGCCAAAGAGTTCCTCGGCCGTGTCCGAGCCCAGAACCACCACGTTGGCCGCGCGCTGGGCCTCCCTAGGAGTAAAGTAGCGCCCCTGGGCAATAGGGAGGTCGTAGACATTCGGTTCGTCCTCCGAATGACCTGCCAGAACAGTGTTCTGGACCTTGCGGCTGCCGTACTTGACCGAGAAGCTGCCCCGTGAGCCTTGAGGCGTGAAGTATTGCTGTGATGCATCGACGGCGACCACGTGGGGCAGCACTTTCATGGCCTCGGCGTCGTCATAGGTCAACTGCTTTCTGGCCAACATCTCCGAAGTGGGCCGTGAGCCGAAGACGGGAAAGCGAAAGACCCAGTACACGTTGGTTCCGAGCGACTGGATCAGGACATTGACGTTGCCGGTCAGGCCGTTGATGACCGACGAGATGAGGATTACGGTAGTGACCCCAATCATGATGCCAAGCATGGTGAGGCCGGAACGCAGCTTGTTGGTGCGCAGCGTATCCATGGCCATCCTGATAGCTTCATTGGTGTCAGTGAGCCTCATTGCGTACTCCTTCTACAACTCCGAGCGCAAGGCAACGATGGGATCGAGCAGGGCAGCTTTGCGCGCCGGGTAGACTCCGAAAAAAATGCCAACCGCCGTGGCTACAAAAAGGCCCAGGGCTACCGACCAGAGCTCAATATCGGAAGGGAAGCCAATGACCAGGGTGATGACTTTGGCAAAGATCACGCCGGCGAGGACGCCGATAAGTCCGCCGACCAGCGACATGGTCGC
>DASRRN010000246.1:0-5823 GCA_035695685.1 Acidobacteriaceae bacterium
AGTGAGAAGGCTCTCATCCGCTTCGATATGTCGGAGTTCATGGAGAAGCACTCGGTCTCCAAGCTCATCGGTTCGCCTCCGGGCTACGTGGGCTACGAGGAAGGTGGCCAGCTCACCGAACGCGTGAAGCGTTCGCCTTACTCAGTCGTCCTGTTGGATGAAATCGAGAAGGCGCATCCTGATGTGTTCAACATCCTATTGCAGGTTTTCGAAGACGGTCAGCTCACCGACGGTCTGGGCAACACGGTGGACTTCAAGAACTCGATCATCATCATGACCTCCAACATCGGCGCCCGGCACTTGCAGCGCAAGCAAGGCTTGGGCTTCCAGTCCGATCGGGAAGATCTGCTGATGGACAAGATGGAAGAACTGGTCAAGAACGAGGTGAAGCGGACCTTCAATCCAGAGTTCTTGAACAGGCTGGATGAAGTCATCATCTTCATGTCGCTCTCGGATGCGGATCTGATCCAGATTCTGGAGTTGCTGGTTCAGCAACTGAATTCCAATCTGATTCAGAAGGCGATCACGCTCTCGGTGACCGAAGATGCCAAGAAGTGGATTCTGGAAAAAACGCTGGTCGACCGCACCTACGGGGCAAGACCCTTGCGCCGTGCGCTGCAGCGCTACGTCGAGGATCCATTGTCCGAAGCCTTGATCGCTGGGGGCATCGCAGAGCGTCCTGCCTTCCTCGAGGTTTACCTCGAAAACAACCAGCTCTTCTACCGCCCGGTAAGCGAATTGGGAGAAGACAAGTCAACGGGCATCCTGCTCTTCAGCAATTAACCATCGTTATGCAAAATAGGCCGGGGCAACGTCCCGGCCTATTTGGTGTCTTAGAGCAACCCGCCGAACAATTTTTAAATTATTAATAGACAAAGATCACCTGATTTAACCATAATGATCATAGAGATCATTATGGTCGGGGTGTGGACGTGATCAAAGAGGTCAGTGCGGTTAATTTTCGTCAGAATCTGGGTGAGATGCTCAACCAGGTGCAGTACCGCAATGACAGCATTGTCATCAACAAAGATGGCAAACCAGTAGCGGCCCTAGTCGATCCTGAATTATTTGACCGTATCCGTCGAATGCGAGACCGGTTCGATGCACTGAGCAACCGGATTGCGGAGGCGTATTGCCAGGTGCTGCTGGAAGAAGGTCTGACGGAGATTGATACTGCAGTGGCGAAAAATCGGGCGAGTTGATGGCCCGCTTGCGGGTCGTCTTGGATAGCAACGTTCTGATTTCAGGACTGGCATATCCAGGAAGCATTCCCGGGCACATCGTCAGTATCTGGCGCCAAGGTGGACTCGATGTGGTGTTGTCGCGTTATATTTTGGACGAGATTGCCAACGTGCTTCCACGTCTCTCCCGAATACAGTTGAGTCCCAGTGAAATTCGGGATTTGGTTGACAGTCTCATGTTTCTTGCTGATGTGGTCGAGCCAGATGCTGACCAGGATCCCACTTTGCGCGACCCTGCGGACCAGCAAGTGCTCGGGACTTTACGAGCATCGCGTGCCGACTACCTGATTACTGGAGATAGGGATCTACTAGTCCTCGCCGGAAAGTACCCCATCGTGACACCGGCCACATTCTGGGCGCGCCATGGCTAAATAAGAAGGCCATCCGGTCCCCGTTTTTGAACTTCGCTGTCTCAGCAGAAGAGTTAGACCTATTAGCCGCCGCTAAGACAGCAGCAGTTCAATATCCTCCCGAGTCAGGTCACGGATAAGACTGTTCTCCGCGCCAATGATGGCGTCAGCCAGGTTTCGCTTGGTCTCCTGCAGTTGCAGTACTTTCTCTTCGACGGTGTCGCGGGCAATCAAACGATAGGCAAAAACCTGGCGCTCCTGGCCGATGCGATGTGTGCGGTCTACAGCCTGAGCTTCGACAGCGGGGTTCCACCAGGGATCGAGAATAAAGACATAGTCGGCCGCGGTGAGGTTCAAACCCACACCGCCCGCCTTCAGGCTGATGAGGAAGAGACTGCAGCCGGCGTCCTGCTGAAAACGCTCGACCCGTGCCTGGCGGTCAACTGTCTTTCCGTCGAGATATTCATATTCGATTCCATCCCTTGCAAGATTTGCGCGAACGATCGCAAGCAAACTGGTAAATTGCGAAAATACGAGCGCCCTGTGACCTTCATCGATGACCGCATGCAACTGCTCCATCAGAACACCGAGTTTAGCGCTCGGGTCTTTTACCAGTTTGCGGTCCACCAGCCCTGGATGACAGGCTGCCTGGCGCAGACGCAAGAGCGCTTCAAGCACCTGTATCTTTGATTTCCCAATCCCTTCCGCGCCGATCTTGTGCAGGAGCGCTTCACGGTAGTGGTCGCGTAGTTCGTTATACAGGGCGCGCTGGCGGGTCTCCATCTCGCAATAGATCGTCTGCTCGATCTTTGGCGGAAGTTGCTTGGCAACCTGCTCTTTCGTTCGCCGCAAAAGAAATGGACGCAGCGCGCGCGAGAGCAACTTGCGAGTTTCCCCGTCAGGATCCCGCTTGGACGCACTGGCGAGCGGAAATGCCCCCGAGGTTCCCAGCATGCCGGGGTTGAGAAATTCGAAGAGCGACCAAAGCTCCCCAAGATGATTCTCGACCGGTGTCCCGCTCAGCGCCAGTCGATGATTGGCGCGCAGCAGGCGGGCTGCCTTTGCCGATTCGGTGTTTCCGTTCTTGATCGCCTGCGCCTCGTCGAGAATCACGTAGTCAAAAACTTTCTCTTTAAAGTGCAGAGCGTCACGGCGTAGCGTTCCGTATGTGGTGAGGATAACGTCGTAGAGGGAAAACTCATCCTTCTCGCGTGCATTGCTGCGAGCCGTTCCGGTGTAATCCAGCACGCGAAGCTGCGGAGTGAATCGCTGAATTTCCTGCTTCCAGTTGAAGATCAGCGATTTGGGAACCACAACCAGCGATGGCGCCTCAATCTTCGCTTGCGTCCGCATTTCCCGGCGGCTCTCCAGCAGGGCAAGCACCTGCGCGGTCTTACCTACGCCCATATCATCGGCAAGGCAGCCGCCAAATGAGAACTGCCGCAGGAAGTGCATCCAGCCCAAGCCTTCCCGCTGATAGCCGCGCAAGCACCCATTAAAACCGGCCGGCTGTTCGGCGGGGCCAATCGATGCAAACTGTGCCAACTCCTTGCGCACACGTCTGAAGGCTTCATCGCAATCCACGGTAGGCTGCGTCGCTAGCAGGGCATCGAGAACTCCAGCTTGGCTGGGGCGGAAACGAATGTGATCCCCGTCTGCGTCGCCCAGGGTGGCCACATCGCCGAACCGGCGCAGCCACTCCTCCGGCAGCAAACCGAAAGAGCCGTCATCTAGCGTCACCATCGTTTCTCCCCGTTTTAGCGCCGCCAGCAACCGCGGCAGTTGGGCCGTCGTCTCTCCGTATTGGACCGCACCGTGAAGCTCGAACCAATCCACCCCGCTGGAGACGGAAACGCTGCCCTTACCAGGCTGGCGGAACAGCTTACCTGCCGCAGTGACCAGCCAACCCGACTCCGCCAGAGCGCGCACCGCCCGCGGCAGCTTGTTAGGCGTAAGGCTCCACTCTTCGTTCCCGGGCCACGATCCAGCGGTAAACCGTAAGCCGGCTTCCTGCATTTGCTCCACAGCGGCTTTTTCGAACACGCTGTCGCGCCGTATGAACCGGCGCCTGGATGCGTCGTAGATGCCTCGCGACAGCGTCTTTTCCGCCACCGAGCGGCCGTCATAGTCAAAGGACAACTCCGCTGTCATGCGCGGGTTAATCCTTCCGTAACTCTTAGCGGGCGCTGAAATTTTAAGGCATGGCCGTGGAGGGACCACGACTTCTTCATATCTCCATTCCTCGGGCAGATCCATTGCGGGCAGCGCTGGTGAGCCCAGCAGACTACCAAGAAACTCCTCCCGTTCCTCCTCGGGAACTACGATTGAGCCGTGCTTGCGTAGACCTGTAATCCAGGCAATCGTCTCACTGTCAGCCAGCCGTGCGACGCAGTCCCGCGTAACGAGAATGGCGCCAGATGTTGCCAGCAAGGGCTCATTCACCGCCATCCGCCGCTCCCCGCGGCGAAAGTCTCCGGTCATTTGCCATCCGTTCTGTTGGCTTCCGCGGATCTCCAGAACAAATCTCCAGGACTCCCCATCGTCCCACTGGAGCGGCAGCTTCTCGAGTTCATCTTGGGCGAAGGGAAGAAAGCAGCGTCCAGTTCCCAGCACCCTGGGCAGCACGGTTTGCGCCATCAGTGGCGAGAGTGAAAAGGAGTCGGGCCCACGATCGTAGCCGTCGTAATAACCATAGGGCTGGTAGGGATTCGCCCCAACCAGCAGGGTCAAGATCTCGCGGTCTTCTTGAAGAGGCAGAGTCGCAATGCGTCCACGAGGTAGCGGGCATGGTTTGGGAATATTCCTCAATCCACCCTCTTTGGTGCGCCCCCGGGAAGCAATGCCGAGCGTCAGGGCGCCTGTGGCGCTACTCTTGTCGACGTCCAGAATGTAGACGAGTTCCGAGCGTGCGGGCCATGTTGGCGCACCTGCTTGATTGGGGGCCGCAGTCTCCGTGATCCGGCTTAACTGCGCCTTCCAGGCCGGCAGCCGGACAGGTGGAGAGATCCGCGTTACCTGGTGGATTTGGCGGAGTTGCTCTGATCGGTCGAATTTTTCGGTTCGATCGCTATTATCGATTTCGAGCGGTGCGGATAGCCCGCTCCCGCCTTCCATGGTCGTGGTGGGTCTGCTGGGTTCCAATTCCGAAGTGCCACGCGTTACCTCGGAGAGATGTCCCTGCTCCTCTGCTTCGAGGATCGTGGCCCATATATGCTTGCAGCGATTGCCGTGCTCCTCGAAAAAGGGGCAGTCACACCGGACCGCCAACTTGCCGTTCGACCACTTGAGCGAGACATCATACAGCTCCGACCCTTGAACCCTTGCGCCTACTTCGGTAGGCGAGCCCATGCGAATCTTCACTCGCTTTCCCATGAAGTATTTTTCGCCGCGATCTCTCGAGGAAGCACTAAACCCCTTCGCCAGAACCGCAGGGAGTTGGGCTCGCAAGCCATTGCTTAAATGATTCACTCGTTCATTCTAGTGAACCTCTAGCGGCAGCAGACAAAGTACGTAGTGGATATCGCAGAAAGACCATATGCCAGCAGGCTCTCCTTTTCCCAGAGCTCGTGCGCTTACAATTTGCTTAGAAAGCGCAAGAGGAGCGTCTCCTGAAACAAGTCCGGGTTATCGATTCTCATACCGGCGGCGAGCCTACGCGAACCGTCATCGAAGGCGGTCCTGACCTCGGCAGCGGCGACCTGCAGCAGCGTCGCATTCTATTCCAGAAGGATCACGAAGCCTTCCGCCGGGCTCTCGTCACCGAACCTCGTGCTTCCGAAGCGGTGGTGGGCGCATTGCTTTGCGAACCCACCCACGGAGACTGCATTACGGGCGTCATTTTCTTCAACAACAGCGGATGCCTGGGCATGTGCGGGCATGGAACCATCGGCGTGGTCGCCACGCTCGCATACCTGGGCAGGATCGAGCCTGGCCCTCACCGCCTTGAAACACCGGTAGGGGTCGTGGGAGCTACCCTGAACGAAGACGGCACGGTAACGTTTGAGAACGTACCCAGCTACCGCTGGGCCGCTGCAGTCAACGTCGAAGTTCCCGGGTATGGCAAGGTGACCGGCGACATCGCCTGGGGTGGTAATTGGTTTTTTCTGATCAAGCATCACCCCTACACGATTGCAAGAGCCAACCTTGACCAGCTCATCCATTTCACCTGGCAGGTTCGCCAGGCGCTTACCGCCAACGGCATTCAAGGCGCGGAGGGCGCCGAGATCGACCAT
>DASRRN010000247.1:0-15638 GCA_035695685.1 Acidobacteriaceae bacterium
AGAACAGCGAACGCAGCGATCTTGGGCGCGGTGGACATCAAGGCGACCACTGGAGAAGGGGCGCCCTCGTACACGTCGGGAGTCCAAACCTGAAAGGGCGCGGCCGAGACCTTAAAGCCGATGCCAATCAAAATCATAGCCACGGCCAGCGTAGCGAACCCAGGGTTTGGACTGTTCGGGAGGGCTGCGGCTACATCGGAAATGTTTGTGGTTCCCGTGGCGCCAAAGGTAAGGGCGATGCCATAGAGGAAGAAAGCGGTGGCAAAGGAGCCCAGCAAAAAGTACTTAAGGCCAGCTTCGGGGCTCTTGCCGGTGCGCTTGCGAATGGCGGCCAGGATGTAGGTGGCAATGGAAGAAATTTCCAGGCTGATGAAGACCAGCAGCAACTCCACCGCGCTGGTCATGAGGCACATGCCGGTGGCGCCGAATAACAAGAGGGCGTAGTACTCGGCCGGCCGTTCCTTGCTGCCGTCGAACACGTCGAAGGCGATTAGCAACGCAACCAGCGCTACGCCGCAAATCAATACGTGGAAAAAGACGCTGAAGGCATCGGTCTGGACGGTGCCGTAAAAAGCAGTTCCCGAGGGCAGCCCCAATTGCCACACACTGGCGATGAGAGCAGCGATCACGCCACCCAGCGCGAGGAAGCCTATCGGCTTACGAGTCATGCTGGGCGGCATCAGGGGCTCGATGAGCATAACGAGAACACCGGTGACGGTGAGCAGCAATTCCGGCAGTATGCGATAAGCCGGGGGCACTTGGGATACTTGCATCACTGCTTCACCGCCATGCCCACCAGAGGCGCCGGTGATGCCAGCTTCACGGCCGCGCCGTCGATGGCGCGCATCCAGAGTGGTGAAGCGACGCCCATCAGCAACATCAGAACGGCTATCGGCCAAACGGCCATGTGTTCACGGAAGTTCATATCAGCTACGGCCAAGTCTGTAACCATGCCTGATTGGGTTCCGTAAAAGACACGCTGGATCATCCACAGCATATACGCCGCACTCAGGATAACGCCCGCCGTGGCCGCGGCAACCCAAGGAACATGCCCAGGGAAACTGCCGCTGAGGATAAGGAATTCACCCACGAATCCGTTGAGCAGCGGCAGTCCGATCAGCGAGAGCCCAGTGATGACGAACAGGGTGGCCAGGTGGGGCATGCGCTTGGCCAACCCGCCGTAAGCGCCAATCTCATAGGTTCCGTAACGCTCGTACATAAAGCCGACCAGCAGGAGTAGCGCGCCAACGGAGATACCTTCATTCAGGATCTGGTAGATCGCGCCGTCCAGGCCTGAGACCGCGAAAGTAAAAATGCCGAGAATGCAAAAGCTGAGGGAACTGACGGTGGAGAACGCCGCCAGCCGCTTCATATCCTTCTGCACCAGCGCCACCAGCGCGCCGTAAAGAATGCCAATCACGGCCAAGGCGATCATCCACGGCGCCACTTGCCGCGCCTGCGCAGGGAAGAGACCGAGATTGAAGCGGAGGATGGAATAGAGACCAAGCTTGCCCGCGACAACCATCGCCATCGCAGTTGGCGCTTCGCTGAAGACATCCCCGAGCCAGGCATGCAGGGGAAAGACTGGAACCTTGACGGCAAAGGCGACGAGAAACGCTAACGAGGCCCAGAATAGGGCCTGCGGCGGGAAGGCGGAACTGGACGAGGAACTGCTTTGGGCGAGGATGGATTGCAGACGGACAAAGTCAAAGGTGCCGGTCTTGGCATAGAGCCACACAATCGCCACCAACAGCAGAGCAGAGGGGAGAAAGGTGTAAATAAAAAACTTGATCGCCGCTTCGGTTCCACGATCGCGGCCAAACATGGAGATGAGAATCGCCATGGGCACCAGCGTCAGCTCCCAAAAAGCGTAGTAGAGGAACATATCGAGCGAGACAAAGACGCCGATCATCGCGGTCTGCTGGAGCAGAAAGAAGAAGTAGAATTCCTTGGTGCGATGGTTGATGGTCTTCCAGGAGGCGAGCACGCCGAGCGGAGCCAGAAAGCCGGTGAGCACGACCAGCCATACGGAAATACCATCCACTCCGAGGTGATAACGAATGGCGGGACTGGAGATCCACGGGAAGTCTACTTCAAATTGAAAGCCGGGGTGGCCGTAGACATAGTGCGCCGGCAACTGGAGGGTCAACCCGAAGGTAAGCAGCGCCACCGCCAGGGTGAACCATTGGATGATGCGGCCCCGCCGCGGAAGCAGTGCTACGACCACGGCTCCTGCAGCCGGGACAAAGGTCGTAAGCGTCAATATCGAATCGTTCAGCACGGATGGTCGCTTTCTCTCATGAGAGGTGCATGGAAAAACCGAAATAGGTAATGAGGAGCAGGGCCGCTGCGCCCACGGCGAGCCACCCGGCGTAGGAACGGATGTTTCCCGACTGCACGCGTTGCACCAGAGCTCCCAGGCCGCGCATGCTGCCCGCCGCCAGGCTGCCGCCCCCGTTAATGACGCCGCGATCAACGGCGCCCCACAACAGGTAGCGGGAAAGGAAAAGCAGGGGGGCCACAATCAGGCCGGTATAGATCTGGTCGATCCAGTACTTGTTGACCAGCAGCGAATAGACGCCGGCGGCGCGCTCCGCCAGCCGATCGGCCATGCCCGGTTTGCGGCGATAAAGCAGGTCGGCGAAAAACCAGCCGATGGCTGCCATGGCCACGGAGATGACGCTGAACCAGATCTCCTGGTTACCGCTTGAGGAAGCCGGCGCCGACGCGACATGGAGAACAGGGTCGAGGAAGTGCGCAAACTGATCGCCGCCGCCGAGCGCTTTGGGGATGCCAATCCAGCCGCCGGCTAGCGCAAGCACACCAAGAATCATTATCGGCACCAACATGGACCAGGGACCCTCGTGGGGATGTGCGTCCTTGGTTCGGATGGCGCCAAAAAATGTCAGGTACCACAAGCGGAACATATAAAAGGCGGTGAGCGAAACAGTGACGACGCCCACCACCCATAGGATGGGCCCTGCAGTGGGCGAAACAAAGGTTTGATAGAGGATCGCGTCCTTACTGAAGAAGCCGGAGAAGGGCGGCACCCCGGATATGGCGAAGACCGCAGAGCTCATGGTCCAGAAGGTGATGGGCGTGGCCGTGCGTAAGCCGCCCATGGCACGCATGTCCTGCTGCCCTCCCAGCGCGTGAATGACGGAACCCGCGGCGAGGAAGAGCAGGGCTTTGAAAAATGCATGGGTGACGAGGTGAAAGATGGCTGCGGAGTACGCGGCCGCGCCGCAGGCCAGGAACATATACCCCAGCTGGGAGATGGTGGAATAGGCGAGGACGCGCTTGATGTCCGTCTGTACCATGCCGACGGTGGCCGCGAACAATGCGGTGGCGGCGCCGATGATGGCGACAACGCCGAGGGCAAACGGAGAGCGGTCAAATAGAACGTGGGAGCGGGCGATCATGTACACGCCGGCGGTGACCATGGTTGCTGCGTGGATCAAGGCGGAGACCGGTGTAGGGCCTTCCATTGCATCCGGCAACCAGATGTACAGCGGAATCTGTGCTGACTTACCGGTCGCGCCGAGCAGCAGCAGTAAGGCGATGGCGGTGAGAAAACCGCCCTGCACTTCAGGGTGATGGGAGATCGCACCGAAGACGCTGCTGAAGCTCAAGGAGCCGAAGTGGGCGATCATCAGGAACATGGCCAGGAGAAAACCGAAGTCCCCAATGCGATTGAGGATGAAGGCCTTCTTGCCTGCGTCCGCGGCCGATTCTTTCAGAAAGTAAAAGCCGACCAATAAATAAGAAGCAAGACCGACACCTTCCCAGCCAACGAACATGATGAGAAAGTTTTCCGCCAACACCAACGTCAGCATGAAAAACATGAACAGGTTGAGGTAGGCGAAGAAACGCCAGTATCCCTCTTCATGCGCCATGTAGCCGACAGAATAGATATGGATGAGAAAGCCGACACCGGTTACCACAAGCAGCATGACCAGTGTCAACGGATCGAGCAGGAAGGCAAAGTCGGCATGAAACGCCGGGGTCGCCATCCAGGGCATTGGCAACCGCTCAACGTACGGCAGCGAAAGACTGGTGAAGCGGAAAGCGATGATCGTGACCAGCGCCAAGGGCGCTGCGGTGAACAGCAGGGCGATGGTGCTTACCAGCGTCTTGGGCAGGCGGCTGCCCAGCAACCCATTCAGCAGGAAGCCGATGAATGGCAACACCGGGATCAACCATAGATGGAGCGATGGAGTGTCGTTCATAGTTTCATCAGGTTGACTTGATCCACGTTAAGGGTGCTCCTCGAGCGGAAGATGGCAATGATGATGGCCAGGCCCACGGCGGCTTCCGCGGCCGCGACGACCATCACGAAAAAGACGAAAATCTGGCCCTGGACGCGGTGCCATTGATAGGCGAAGGCGACAAAGGTCAAGTTGACCGCGTTCAGCATCAATTCGATGGACATGAAGACGGTAATGATATTGCGCTTGATGAGGAACGCGCCTACCCCGATGGAGAAGAGGATGGCGCTGAGTACCAGGTAATAGGCGATGGGAACAACCATGTCAGTGCTCCTTGCTGGCCAGCGCGACCGCGCCCAGGATGGCAATGAGGATCAGGACCGATGTCACCTCGAAGGGAAGCAACAGATCGCGGAAGAGCACCTTGCTAAGGTCGCTGGTGGAGACCACATAGTCGCCCAGCCGGGCCTGAGCGAGGTGGGTCCGCGCGGAAAGAAAGATGAAGGCCAGCAGGCAGACGAGTACGGCTACTCCGGGAACTCCGACGATGTACGCTGCGTGGCTGCCATGGGTGCGCTCTTCTTTTCCTGCATTGAGCAACATGATGACGAACGTAAACAGGACCATGATGGCGCCGGAGTAGACGATGACCTGCGCGGCAGCCAGAAACTCCGCGCCCAGGAGGAGGTAGAGGACGGCCAACGAGCTCATGACCACGATCAAAGAGAGGGCGCTGTTGATGGGATGGCGCTGGAGCAGCAGGTTCAATGCTCCCGCTACACAGAGGCCGGCAAAAAAGATGAAGAGAACCAGATACATGCTAGAGCATTTCTCCTATATCAGGCCCGATGCTGATTGTAGAACACCTTGCATTTACAGGCTTTGCTTGGTTCCATCCAGCCTCACAGGAAATCCGGCGTGTAGGGCACCCACGATTCTGCTGCACCGGGAAACTAAACCTGCAACGCTTCTTAGATCAGGCGAGCCACAGACTGGTGGCGAGAATATTCAACACGGCCAGGGGCATCAGGAACTTCCAGCTGAAGCCCATTAATTGGTCATAGCGGAGGCGGGGAAGCGTGCCCCGCACCCAGATATAGAGAAACAGGAAACAGAAAACTTTGAGCACGAACCAGAATACCGGTAGCAAGGCCTGGACCACGATGCCACCGAAGGGCGGAATCAGCGACCCGAAGGGACTGGTCCATCCGCCAAAAAAGAGCAGGGTCGCGACGCAGCTGACGGTGATCATGTTGGCGTATTCGGCCATAAAGAACATGGCGAACTTCATCGAGCTGTATTCGGTGTGGTAACCGGCGGTGAGCTCGGTCTCTGCCTCGGGCAGATCGAACGGCGCCCGGTTGGTTTCGGCATAGGCGGCTATGAGGTAAATAAAGAAAGCGACAAATTGAAAGCCGCCGAAGACATTCCATGACAGCAGGCCGTGGGCGGATTGGCTGTCCACGATGGTGCGGAGGTTCAACGATCCGGCCCGGAGTACGACGCCTACCAGAGAAAGTCCCAGGGCGAGCTCGTAGCTGACCACCTGGGCGCTGGCGCGGAGGGCTCCCAGGAGGGAATATTTGTTATTGGAGGACCAGCCGGCAAGGGCGATTCCGTACACCCCGACCGAGGTTACGCCGAGAATCACGAGCAGTCCGATATTGACGTTCGCGATCTCGAACATGTCGACGCCGTGCCAGGTGATGCGGGCGCCGAAGGGCACGACGGAAATCGAGATCAGGGCGCAACCGAGCGCGATCATGGGGGCCAGAATGTATAGCGGCCGGTCGACGTTGGTGGGCAAGAGGTCTTCTTTTAGAAAGAGCTTGAGGCCATCGGCCATGGGCTGCCACATGCCGAAGGGGCCCACGCGGCTGGGACCCCAACGGTTCTGGATGCGGCCTACCAATTTGCGCTCCAGCAGCACCGTATAGGCCACGGCTCCGAGAAAGATTGCCAGCACCACGGCGATCTTTAAACAACTCAGCAAGAAAAAGATCAGGAAGCTCACGGGATTCTTTCGCTTTCTGGCCCTTCAGGGCTAATGAGAGTGCTACAGGTCTTGAAAAGCGTACCTCAGGGCCTAAAGGCCGGTTGGCGAGAACCGAGATTCACTGGTTTAGTCCCGCAGGGACGGTTGAACTTAGCCCAGGACGTTAGTCCTGGGTTGGATTTGAAAGGACGACACAGTCCCGCAGGGACGGCTGAAAATGGGCCGTGACGCAATCCTCCTTCAGCCGTCCCTTCGGGACTTAATCATGTTGCATGATGTACCCAGGACTAAACGTCCTGGGCTAAGTTCAGCCGTCCCTGCGGGACTACAAAACCCAAATGTAGATTTCATACACCCTCTAAAGGCCGTACCCTTCCATAAAAGCCCACCTTCCTCACTCCTGTACCGTACAACCGTTTACGGTTAGTCTGCTGCTGTTTCGGTGGGTTTGGTGGTGTGCGATTCCATGACTGAGTGCAGCATGGGGCTGTACCGGCCCAACGTGCCGGAGGTAAAGAGGGTGTCTTCCGCGGGCAGGATCAGCGCATGGCGTTCTGGGCCGGCGTCGATTTGCACCAACGATGATTGCACATGAACGTCGTTGCCTGCCAATAGCTCCAGGCGCGAGACCTGGTAGCCAGGCACCAGGCGCTGGATCTCGTCGAGGATGGCAAAGGGATCAAACGGGCTGAGCTTCGGTTCGAGGTTTTGTGCGGCAAGCCAGACGCTGTGACGGTCGGCTTCGCCCGATTGCGCACCGCGGGTCTGTCCCATGTCTGCTTGAACGCCGCGACCGAAGGGCACCAGCTTTTTGGGATCGGCCCCCATGGTGTCGGCGAGCCGCACCACCAGCTCGAAGTCGCTGCGAACCCCGGCACGGTCGCCCGCCTTCTTCACCAGCTGCTGATCGCCGTAGGTATTGGTGACGGTTCCGGATTTCTCGTAAAGATTGGAGGTGGGTAAGA
The DNA here is from genome assembly GCA_035695685.1 of Acidobacteriaceae bacterium. Lineage (GTDB taxonomy): Bacteria > Acidobacteriota > Terriglobia > Terriglobales > Acidobacteriaceae > PALSA-350. The sequence goes on from DASRRN010000247.1 coordinate 7,170, forward strand.
CTACGTCGGCCAGGAGCGCCGTTTCGGTCAGGAACATATCCTGCACGACCAGGAAAGTGCTCTTGAGCGCAGCCGGGTCAATTCCGTAGCGGGCAATAGGGTTGGCGCCCACGACATATAACGCCGCCAGATTGCCGCGCTCGGCGGCATCGAACATCTCCACCAGGTCCATGCCTGGAGCCGGCGGCAGGGCGCTACCGTATTCTTCGGCAAAAGGACCGCCGTGGGCCACGGGGACATAACCGGGTAGAAAGCCGGGGAGCAAACCCATGTCCGCCGCGCCGCGGGAGTTGACGTAATCGCCCAGGCAGGCGAATCGGGCCTGATGCAGCCAGGTGCCAAAGTTCACCAGTGCGTCGATATCGCGGCCGCGAAACTCGGAACCGAAGATGATCAAAAGGGAGGGCTCGGCGCGCAACGCTTCGCGGAACTTCCTGGCTTCGTCTCCGAGCTGCGTGCCAGGAAAGGCTGCGTCTTCGCCGGCCAGGAAGCGCACCGCGTTGGCATAGCCATCCTGAGGAATGATCAGGGTTTCGTGGGCCTGCCGCTCCAGTTTGATGCCGGCATGGTTGATGAGGTAAATGCGGGCATTGTGGTGACGCAGGTTGGTGCGCAGGTTCCAGGCCAACAAGGGGTGCTGCTCGGTAGGATCATTGCCCAGCAGCAGAATGGCGGGCGCGGTCATGGTCTCGCGTAGCGAAGCTGCGCGGTCCTTTTGTCCCGAGATGGCGCGAGCAAACGCGGTATAGTCGGCGGTGCGATGATGATCGATGTTGTTGGTGTACAGCACCGTGCGGGCGAATTTTTGCAGGAGGTAGTTTTCTTCGTTGGTGGTGCGGTTGGAGCCGATCACGCCGATCGAGTTGCCACCTTTGATCTCGCGGATCTCGCGCAGCTTGCGGCCGGCATGGTCCAGCGCCTGCTCCCAACTGACTTCGGCAAACTTGCCGTTCGGCTGGCGCACGAGCGGCTTAGTCAAGCGGTCAGTATGGTTGGCAAAATCGAAAGCGTAACGGCCTTTGATGCATAAGAAATCGCCGTTGATACCGCTTTTGTCCCGGTTGTCACCGCGCAGAATCTCGGAACCGTTATCGACGCTGCGCACGCCCAGGGTAGTTTTGCATCCGTCACCGCAGTGGGTGCAGACGGTGGAGACGTGGTTCATCTCCCAGGGGCGGGTTTTGTAGCGATAAGTGCCGGAGGTAAGCGCGCCGACGGGGCAGGCGTCGATGCACATGCCGCACTCTTCGCAATCCAGGTGATCGCCGCCGTTGGGGGCAATGGTGCTGGTAACGCCGCGGTTCTGCACCCCCAGAGCCCACACGTCCATGCCTTCGCCGCACATGCGCACGCAACGGTAGCAGAGAATGCAGCGCGGCCGGTCGAAGAAGACGACCGGAGACCACTGCTGCTCGTCGCGATGCTGCTTGGCCTCGACGTAAAGCGACTCGTGCGCGCCGTACTTGAAGGTCATGTCCTGCAATTCGCACTCACCACCGGCATCGCATACCGGGCAATCGAGAGGATGGTTGCCCAACAGCAATTCAATGGTGGCTTTGCGCGCCTGGGTGATCTCGTCGCTGTCGGTGGTGACCACCATGCCTTCAGCTACCGGGGTGGTGCAAGCGGTCTGCAGCTTGGGTACTTTTTCCAGGCGCACCAGGCACATGCGGCACGCGGCCTGCAGAGATAAGCCGGGGTAGTAGCAAAATTGGGGGACGGCAATGCTGGCCTCACGGCAGGCCTCGATGAGCAGAGTGCCTGCGGGTGCGGTGAGTTTTTTGCCATCGACGGTAAAGGTTACGTCAGCCATGGATTCCTGTCTTTAAGTTCAAACGCCGGCAAATGCCGCTTCTGGCTGGTGGGCGTAGGGACACGGTTTGCCATCCAGGTGGTCTTCGAATTCCTTGCGAAACTTGTCGACAAAGGCGATGGTCGGCATAGCCGCTGCATCTCCCAGTGGGCAGAAGGTACGGCCCAGCATGTTCTGCGCCAGGTAACGGATGTTGTCGATATCCTTGGCGACGCCGGCGCCCGAGTGGAAGCGGGTCAGCGTTTTCTTGAGCCAGTCGGTACCTTCGCGGCAGGGAATACACCATCCGCAACTTTCGTGCTGGTAAAACTTCATGGTGCGCAGGGCGAACTCGACCATGCAGACGGTGTCGTCGAGCACCACTACGCCGCCGGAGCCGAGCATGCTACCGGCCTTGCCTACCTGGTCGAAGTCCATGCCAATATCGATTTCAGAGGGCAACAGAACCGGAGTGGAGGATCCACCGGGGACGACGGCCTTGAGGGACCGGCCGTCGGGGATGCCGCCGCCGACCTCGTAGATCATCTTCTTGAGGTTGTAGCCCATGGGCAATTCATAGACACCCGGCTTGGCTACATCACCACTTAAACAGAAGAGACGAGTCCCACCGTTGCGTTCGGAGCCGATCTTGGCGTACTCCGCACCACCGATGCGGAAAATATGGGGCACGGTGGCGAGAGTCTCGGCGTTGTTGATTATGGTGGGGCCGCCATAAAGGCCCACAACTGCGGGAAAGGGAGGGCGGATGCGAGGGATGCCGCGTTTGCCTTCGAGCGACTCCATCAAGGCAGACTCTTCGCCGACTTCATAGGCGCCCGCGCCGGTGTGGGAGACGATGTCGAAATCCACATTGCTGCCAAAGATGCCCTTGCCCAAAAAGCCTTTGGCATAGGCCTCATCGATGGCTTTCTCCATGATCTTGAGCAGGTAGCGGTACTCGCCCCGGAGGTAGATAAAGCCCATTTTCGAACCGATGGCCAAGCCGGCGATGATTACACCCTCAATCACGGCGTGGGGGTCGTGCTCAAAGATGAGACGGTCTTTGCAGGTGCCAGGCTCACTCTCGTCGCCATTCACCAGAACATATTTCGGTTTCGCAGATTGCTTGGGAACAAATGACCACTTCAAGCCGGTAGGGAAGCCGGCGCCGCCACGGCCGCGCAGGTTGGATGCCTTCATCTCGGCAATAATGCCATCCGGGCCCAGCGCGATGGCCTTGGGTGTAGAACTGTACCCATCCAACTCGAGATACTTGTCGATCGAGGTCGCACCCTTGCCGAAGCGGAACGAGATCACCTTTACTTCATCCGGGTGGGAGACGAGATAAGCCATGGTTCTCTCCGTGTGCTTAGATGGGCAATTCGTTCCTGGCGCGGTAGCCGTCGAGCACCTTGTCCATCGCATCGGGGGTTAAATTTTCATGAAAGTCGTAGTTCACCTGAACGGCGGGAGCCCAGCTGCAGGCGCCGATGCACTCTACTTCTTCCAGGGAAAAAACCTTATCGGGCGTGGTTTCCTTGTTGCCAATGCCTAAGCGCTGTTTGCAATGGGCCAACAGCTCATTGCCACCGCGCAGCATGCAACTGATATTGGTGCATACCTGTACATGATACTTGCCCGCCGGGGCGGTATGCAGCAAAGAGTAATAACTGATGACGTTGCGCACATCGAGTTCGGTAATCTCAATACGGGCAGCCACCTCACTGATGACCTGGTCGGAGAGATAGCCGACTTCATCCTGGGCATATAGCAGCATGGGTATGAGTGCCGAGCGACGCAGCGGGTAGAGCGTCACCATGCGGTCGAAGCGCGCGGCCAGGGCTGAACTAAAGATGGTCTTGATCTCTGGACTCATGATTTGATTTTACGAGATACCCAGTGGTTGGCGGAGCGGCACATCAGGTGCTGTGGATGTGACGTGTACCAGATGCTCTATCCATTCGATCGCGGCTGCATCGAGTGGCTTGGGGCCTGCCGGGAAATTCAGTATGCCGTCCTCTTCGATGCGGAACTCGCCCCACTCCTCGCGTTCCGGCTGGGTGATGCGCCAGCAACCCTCCCCGGTGCCAGGGGTAAAACGCAAATTCAAGGTGGACTGCTGGTACTTGACCCACGCATTCTCATGATCGCTCGTGACCACATACTCTTTGCCGTTCAGGCTGGCCGCATGGGCATAGACGCGCAGCATGCTGACCAGCGAGTCCCAGACTTGCCGGCGCACCTGAACCGAGTAGCCCGCTTCCTCGTCGCTCATCGGTCGATTTCTCCGAGCACGATATCGATGGAGCCAATGACGGCCACCACGTCGGCCAGGAGGCGCCCGACGCACATGGTTTCCAGAGCCTGCAGGGAAGCAAACGTGGGGTTGCGCATGTGCACGCGATAAGGCTTGGCGGTGCCATCGCTGACCACGAAATAGCCCATTTCCCCGCGCGGGGATTCAATTGCCTGATAGACCTGGCCGGCTGGAACGGCAAATCCCTCGGTGACAATCTTAAAGTGATAGATGAGGGATTCCATCTGGGTCTTCATCTTTTCACGGTTGGGGAGAACCACCTTGGGGGCGTCGGCCGTTAGGGGACCGGAGGGCATGCCGTCCAACGCCTGCTGGCAGATCTTTACCGACTCCCGCATCTCCTGAACGCGCAGCGTGTAGCGGGTCCAGACATCGCCTACATCGGAGACGGGCACATTGAACTGGAACTTTTCGTAGCCGGAATAGGGCATATCGCGGCGCAGGTCCCAATCGACGCCGCTGGCGCGCAAGGGCGGCCCGGTCACTCCCAGGGCGACGGCATCGGCAGCGCTGAGGTAGCCGACGCCCTGCAGACGGCTTACCCAGATGGGATTGCCGTTGAGTAGGTTCTCGTATTCGTCGATCTTTGCCGGCATCATCTTGAGCAGATTTTGCACTTGCTGGTAGAAATCGACCGGCGGCTCAAGGGCGATGCCTCCGACACGGAAATACGAGCCCATCATGCGCTGGCCGCTGACGTGCTCAAAGATTTTGAGGATTTCTTCGCGCTCACGGAAGGTGTAGAGAAACAGAGTCAGGGCGCCGATGTCCATGGCGTGGGTGCCCAGCCAGACCAGGTGAGACTGGAGGCGGGTGAGCTCGTTCAGCAGCACCCGCAGAAACTCCGCCCGGGGTGGGATTTCCAGTTGCAACAGCTTCTCCACCGCGAGGCAATAACAGAGGTTGTTGGACATCGGACTGAGATAGTCGATGCGGTCGGTAAGGGGAACCACCTGCTGATAAAACTTGGCCTCGCAGGTTTTCTCGATGCCGGTATGCAAAAAGCCGATGTCGGGGACCAGGCGGAGCACGGTTTCGCCATCGATCTCGAGCACCAGGCGCAAGACGCCGTGGGTCGAGGGATGCTGGGGCCCCATGTTCAGGACCATGGTTCGGTCCTTGTTGCCCTCCTCGATGCGAGGTTCGATCAGGGGGGCGATGACATAATCTGCGGCATCCACTAGCGGTAGCCCTCCACCGGGTAATCCTTGCGTAAGGGATGGCCTTCCCACTGATCGGGCATCATGATGCGGCGCAGGTTGGGATGTCCGCCAAAGCGCACGCCGAAGAGATCCCAGACTTCGCGCTCGTAGAAATTGGCCGAAGGCCATTCGGGAGTAATGCTGGCCACTTCGGTATCCAGGCTATCGACCATGACACAGAGGCGGAGACGCTCCTTCAGGCTGTGGGAAAGGATGTGATAGGTCATCTGGAAGCGTGGTTCGCTGGGATACCAGTCGACGCAGGTGACGTCGACCAGGAAGTTATAGCCCGCTTTCTGCAGGGTTCGGCAGACGGGGCGAATGTCATCGTTCTCGATCCAGAGGGTCAACTCGCCGCGATCGAAGCGGGCATTGGTAATGCAGGAGGGTTTGGCCGCCAGTAGGGCAACGATGGCATGGTTTTGGGCGTGGGCTTGGAGAACAGAGTCTTTTTCGCCAGGCGCAGCCATCAGAGGTCCGCCTTATCGGAGGACCAGTCCAGAATTCCTTTTTTCGCCACGTAGAAGAGGCCGACGAGTACGAAGCCGAGGTAGACGACCATTTCCCAGAAGCCAAACATGCGGGAGCCGACCAGCTTGGGCAGGTCGCGGTAGACCACCGCCCAGGGGAGCATGAAGACGGCTTCCACGTCGAAGAGGATGAAGAGCATCGCGACCATGTAGAAGCGAACGGAGAATCGTCCGCGGGCATCACCTTCGGCGACAATGCCGCACTCATAGGACGCCAGTTTGGCAACTGTGTTCCGGTGCCGCCCGATGAACCAGGAAGCGGTGACGATTCCGGCTCCAAAGCCCACGGCAACAATGATCTGCATGAGCAGCGGGAGGTAGTTCCAAAAGTAATCGGGCGTCTGCATTTTCAAGCGCTCTGGTTCGACTGTAAGTTTTCGCCTTGCTGGAGTCAAGCCGGGCTTATGGGCTGATGACAATCGCGTGGAGGTGGTGATGGGCACGATTTTGTCTCATTTTTCGGCACAGAGTTCTCAAGCATTCGCGATTTGGGCCGATACCCCCCATACGAGGAGGAATCGTGCATCACTATTTTTTGGAGATTTCGCAAGCAGGGTTGGTTACCGGACTTGGTTCGGCTGTCGAATCGCGGCCGTTTGTTCGCCGCCAGTTGTCTCCGGCCGAGGGTCGTGCTTTGGAGGTGCTTGGGCATGCGATCGAATATTTAGCTGACGAATATTGCGCGGACGGTGAGACGAAGGGACGTTTTGGGAGCGCGGATCCACGCATTGAAGCCATCCAGATGCTCAAGGCACTCAATCGCGAAATCTATTATGGAGCCGCTGAGGTTCAACCGACGTTCACACGCATCAAGCAGTGGCTCACGGGTTCGCCGCCGGTCTGAACCTTTGGGGGGGGAGTGATACTCTCCCTCTCTGTATTTCGTCCTTAACGGTCAGTCGCGTGAATTCTCGCAGCTGATGCCTGGGGCCAACCTCCAGGATTTGGTTGGCGAGCTGGGTCTCAAAGGCGACCGGGTTGCGATCGAGCATAACGGCAACATTGTTTCTCGCGCTGAGTGGGCCGCTACGGGCCTGAGCGAGGGGGACCGTCTGGAGATTGTGCACTTTGTTGGCGGCGGTCGATAAGAATGGTCCGCTCGCGCAAGGGCGCGAGGCTTTTGTTAGTGATTGCCTGCGTTGTCTCCATGGCGCAGCGAACCTATGCGCAAGAGCCTGAGGCGGAGGAGGACGGCGCACCAACCTTTACAGTTTCTGATTTGCCGGTGGGGCGGCCGCTGCGCGTCGTGGTTTATGGCGACATGCGCTTTACCGATCCCAGTAATACATCGGACACGCATCCTGGAGTACGCAAATGGCTGGCGCAAAAGGTGGGGGAAGAAAGGCCGGACATCCTACTGCTTACCGGGGATATGCCTTTTCACGGCAGCGACCCTGCTGACTGGAAGATCTACCGCCAGGAGACGGCCCTATGGACGCAAGAGCGACTGCGCATTTATCCCACGATTGGCAATCACGATTTGCTTCCGGACCCCATCAGCGCCATGAGGAATTATTTTGCGGCTTACCCACAGCTTGAAAACCACGCTTATTACTCGGTGCGACTGGGGAATATTTATCTCATCACGCTGGATAGCAGCACTTTCCTCAACGCCGGCTGGCCGCAGTATCGATGGCTCGAGGCACAGCTAGCGCATCTTCCCGCATCGGCGGATTTTGTTTTCTTTTTGTTTCATCAGCCGCTGGTTTCTGATCTGCAGACGGCTTTCATGCTAGGCATTCCTGATCCTTCAGTGCTTCGTCTGCGCCATGAGCTGGACGCATTTGCGGCCAGGTCGCATGCCAAGTTTGTTGTCTTCAATGGGCATATTCATAACTACGAGCGGTTTGACATGAATGGGATTATGCATGTGATTACGGGGGGCGGGGGCGCTCGGCCTTATCCCATTTTTATTCGCGGGGATCAGGACTTGTATCAGGCGCGGACTTATCCGAATTTCAATTATGTGGTTATTACGTTGGAGGGCAAGCATGCGGATGCGAAAATGTACCGCGTGGTGGACCCTGACGCGGCTGTGAAGTCAGTGGAGTTGAAGGATAGTTTCACGCTGGATGCCAAGTAGGTGGGTAGATCCCCATAAGGGCTAACTTGTTTGGAATGTTTTTCTTCAAAACTCCCACAGAATCGTCATCCTGAAGCGGAGCGCTTCACAGATTTATCGCGTGACACCGCGCTTGATGGCGCGGAGTCGAAGGACCCCGAGGATGCTTATCTTGCCTATGCCGTTCGGAGCTTTTCAACCACCGAAGCCCGCCTACAGGATCTTGCTGCGGTGCCCACCTGATGGTCACGGGTACATCTTTTCATGCGCTGTAATCATCTTCCATCCCCAGGTCGGTGCAAGATCTTTGAACTCGGGATTGATAGTGCGAATGAGGTTGAGCTTCTTTTCGCGCTGCCAGCCTTTGAGTTGTTTTTCCCGAGCGATGGCTTTGCGAATGTCTTCATAACCCTCAAAGTAGAGCAGGCGCTTGCAGCCATAGGCCGCAGTGAAACCTTCCCACGTGCCCTCCTTATGTTGCATGACTCGCAGATACAGGTTGCTGGTGACGCCAATGGAAAGCGTGCCCGTATGGCTGCCGAGAATGTAGATGTAGCTGCCGGACA
>DASRRN010000248.1:0-8004 GCA_035695685.1 Acidobacteriaceae bacterium
TCGGACCGTTCACGGAGACGGTTTGTGCATTCATTCCGCTGTGGCAGGCGGCCAGGAAGAACAACAGTGATGTGAGCCGATACCGGTTGGGGCGATAACGCATCGACGCGCCCGGCGGTGCAACTTGCGTCGAGAATGTCGACATTATTCGACGCTAGACTATCCGCGCGCGGCGGCCCTACAACCTTAGGCCGGAGTCAGTAATGATCTTGCAGTGTTTTTGTATAAAGTGGCCGCAGCGCGGGCTCGAACGTCTTAAAAAGAGCCAATTGTGATCAAAGTTGAACATCGCCATTGCCATGTAAAGCATCGGTTGGCGGCCTCGCTAGTTCTACGTCTTCCTCTGAGCGAGGTGCAGTCTACATGTCAATCTACATGTCAAGGAAACCACGCTTGAGGGCGATCATGACCGCGTGGGTACGATCGCTGGCGTCGAGTTTCGAGAGGATGCTCTTGAGATGCCCCTTGACGGTGTGCTCCGAGATGCCGAGATGCTCAGCGATGATCTTGTTGGAGCTGCCACGGGCAACACCACGGAGCGTTTCCAACTCGCGGCTGGTGAGCGCATCGTCGGCAACATGCTGGGCCATTTCTACGGCGATTTCCTGAGGAATGCGCCGGTGCCCCGCGTGCACTAGCCGGATGGTATCGATCAACTCCGTCCGCAGCATGCTCTTGAGAAGATACCCGGAGGCTCCGGCCTTGAACGCCCGCAGAGCCTGCACGTCGCCCCCATAAGTGGTGAGGACAATGATGCGAGCATTGGGCCACTCCTTGCGAATCGCTGCAATGGCTTCGATTCCGTTTGCCTTTGGCATGCGCAGATCCATGAGCGTGATGTCGGGCCGGTGGGTGCGAAAACAGGCGATCGCCTCTTCCCCATCGGTGGCCTCGGCCACCACAGTCATGTCAGGCTGGGCATTAATCGCACCTGAGATCCCCCCGCGCAAGAGGGGATGATCGTCTACCGTAAGCACCCGGATCATGTGCTGGCCACTCATGATGACGCCTCGGGCAGATTCTACTCCCTGATAATCTGCCCTACCCCCCTCTAAAGGGTCGATTCTTCCGCCCCTTTTTTATCTCTGTCTAATGGGGAGGAGATGGCTCATCAAGGTGTGGGCAAAGCTGCTTTCGGTCGCAGAGAAGTCCGCAATCACGGCCATTTCAAACCGAATCTGCCTCGGCCACCCGCAGAGGCATCATTTTCTCGATGAGATGAAATTCGCCACTTCTGAGTTGAACCCACCCTCGGGCCACGCAAATCCCTCAGCGGACGGGAGCGGCTTTCTTGCCCAGGCAACCGGCTTGGCGGGAGTCACCTGATAGGACTGGTATTCGATGGTCAGGGTGGCCACCCCTCCCAGCCGGACACTGGTTACAGTCTTGTTCTCTTTGGGCAGATAAAATCCGTTGTCCACTTTCTGATAGGAGTGATGGATCACGGACTTTGTGGTCCAGAACGACGGATTGCGGGCCGGCTGGGCCTCGATGCGGGTCACCGCGAAGTCGTGCGCGTCTACCCAGATCTTGCCTCGATACAGGAACCGGCTCTCCTCCCTGGGCTCAACATTGAGTACATAGTTTGCACCGTCGGTACCGGCAAGGGAGAAGGTGTAGTTGTCTGGACCGAGCTCGGTATGCTTCCGGTTGCTGGAGTTGCCGGCTTGCTCTTCGCTTTCCAGCAGGCGGCGAAAGACACGATTCTGAATCAGCTTGGATCCGCTCGTGCTCACCACAGTAAAGTGCTTGGAGGCCGGTGCGTCAAAATCCACCTCCACTTCCATCGTCGCCTCTGCAGAGGCCGGGAAACCGTGGTATTCCAGGTGATAGCTGCGCTTGCCTAAATAGTGTTGCAGGGCTCCCGCCCGTTCCTGATTCTTCTCGATCAGACGCTGTACGACCTGCTCTGCGTTGAGTGCCGGCAGGCCAGAATCGGCCTGGGACCAGGCGGCAGGCGCACACGCCAGTACCGCCAGCAGCATCGCCGGTAAGCAGAAACCTGCGCCTCTCCCGCACAGGATATGGTTCCGCTTCTGGTTTTCGTGCCTGCTAGCTGGATACATTTTGACTCCCCCCTGCGGTTTCACGATCGGTGGTAGGACCGAAGGTACAGGTCCTTTCGTGATCCCGGCTAGCCGGGACCACTGCTCGCGGTCCAGGGGGCAGCGTAATCGTGCGACCGCATTTAGTCTGCCCTTATAGGATGCAAAATGACTGCTGCTTTCTCCGCGACGCCCATTACGGATGGCACCATTTGCACGTAACGCGAAGATGCTTTTTTCTGAGTCGCGCACCCAGCTTTGGTCGCCCAAGCCGGCCGGCAGCGAATTCCGCTTAAAGCAAAGGCCGGCGCTGGGCTGAGGACAAAATCGGACAGGGCGTCCACGACTTCCGAAGGCGATTGCTGCTGGGTCGCGTCGCGCATCTGATCGGAGTATCGGCGCAGTTTGGCTCCCGCGCGCATTAAAAGTTGCCTAATTGACGGCGCAGGGGTACGAGTTGGCAATGGGGAATGGTTTCCCGGGGAGTGCCCTGCTTCGGAAAATGATGTTGACGGCGTGGTCGTACTCCGATATAGTCGGATTCCGATATGGTATTCAAGACTACCAAGAACGCTCCGCTATCGTCGGCAACTCTGCACATCCTTTTGGCACTCGCCGGGGGTGATCTGCACGGTTATGGAATCATCAAGGAAGTCACACGCAATTCCGATGGTCATTATCGGTTGGGCCCGGGCACGTTGTACGACAACTTGAAGAAGTTAATGGACGGGGGTCTGGTTGCAGACGCCGTCACGTCCTCCTCGTCGAAGCGCAAGTCAGCCTCCACGAAGGGAGACGATCGGCGTTTTTATACCCTCACGAACGAAGGTAAGAATGCCTTGGCCAGCGAGGTGGATCGGCTACAAAGCGTGGTAAGGGAAGCCAGATTGCGTCTTCAGGAAGTGAGGGCTGGAAGAGCATGAACAGAGTCATTTCCCGCTTTGCCTATCGCACCCTGCTGCAGCTGCATCCTGCTTCTTTCCAACACGAATTTGGGGCTGAGATGCTTTGGATCTTCGATGAAGAATACGAACAGGGTGCGGCGCCTTACCTGTTTCTGGATGGAGCGATTTCTCTGCTACGGCAGCGCTGCAGGGTACAAAACGATCCGGGACAGGTATCCATTACTTCCGGAGCCATCATTACGGGTCCTGGAATCGGCCCGGTTCGTTTGCTCCAGGCCGGGATCACATTTTCGTTAATTTTTTTCAGCCTCATGCGGCTTTCAAGTCATCCCAGCCCGTTTACCCTGTCGGTTCGATGGGCAGACCGGATGCCTTGCTACACGATCACGCTTCAGGCGCCATCGCACGCCGAGGTTGTCCTCAAGAACATGCCGTAGCACTCTGAAGCCGGTGAGGTTGCTCGGATCGTCGCCAGGGAATGCGAATACTTAACGCAACAGGATATCTATGCTTGAGGTTCGCAACCTGTACAAACGTTACTCCGGAATCCCCGCTGTGGAGTGTGTGAGCTTTGTCGCGCGAGCGGGCGAGGTAACGGGTTATCTCGGTGCAAACGGTTCCGGTAAGTCAACGACCATGAAGCTGGCCACGGGATTGATTGAACCGACTTCGGGTGACATCTTCTTTGAAGGACGATCGATCAAAGAAGACCCGATGGCCTATCGGCAACGACTGGGCTATGTTCCGGAAGAGCCTTACCTGTACACGCACTTGAGTGGCCTCGAGTACCTGGTGATGGTCGCTCAGCTGCGGGACATGGACCGGAACTCCGCGAACGAGCGCATCCACGGACTTCTCCGCCTCTTCGGGATTCACGGGGATCGCGACGTAGCCATGTCGTCTTACTCCAAGGGCATGCGGCAGAAGATTCTATTGAGCGCGGCCTTGATGCACAATCCAGACCTAATCCTTCTGGATGAGCCGTTCTCTGGTCTCGATGTCGGTTCATCGCTCATCTTCCGCAGTCTGATTAAGGAATTGGCGACGCGGGGAAAAATTGTACTCTTCAGTTCACACGAACTTGAGACGGTAGAACGGGTTTGTTCTCACGTGGTCATTTTGCACCGTGGCCGGGTGGTCGCGGACGATTCGATCGAGCGGCTGAGGGTGCTGATGGCTCTGCCTACGCTGGAGGAAATATTTTCGCAACTCGCCGTTGAACAAGACTCAGAGGCCATTTCACGGGAGATTGCGGATTTAATCCATGCGTAGCGACTGGGCGATGAGAAGGGTTCAATTCCGCACGTTGTACCGTGTTTTTCTTCTCCGGGTAGTCGATCTCGAGCTGCTATCGGCCGATGGCGACCCCACAAAATTGATCGGACAGTTTGCTACCATCTTCGTCACCATCAGCTTTTTCTTCACGCTTCCGGCGCTGCTGGGGTTGATGGGTGGTGGTTCGTTAGGAATGACAGCAGGATGGACGGCTGAGCACTTTTTTATTGAAACAGCAATGACTGCGGCCGGGCTCGTCGCCGTGCTCAACTGGGATGCAGCCTTTCCGGATAGACGAGACGTGCTGGTGCTTGGGCCACTGCCGGTGAGGAAAAGCACCTTGTTTGTTGCCAAGGTCGCGGCTTTGTTTGCGGCCCCTGCTCTTGCGGTGATCGCACTGAACATTTTTTCAGGAGTTGCGTGGCCGTTCCTGTTTAGATCCACCACCGGTGGATTTTTCGGCGTGTTGCGCGTGTGGCCTGCTTATTGGACTACTGCCTTTGCGGCGTCTGCTTTCTTTGTACTCGCCATTCTCGCCATCCAAGGCCTGGCCGCCAATCTGCTTCCACGCCAGCTTTTTCTCCGTTTGTCCGCGGTTTTGCAAGCCGCCGTCATGTGCGGGCTGGTGAGCGTCTACCTGCTTGAACCTTCTCTGGAATCACCTGCAGCCCTGGCTGCTGCGGAAAATCAACGCATACTTGCGTGGCTTCCCTCCTATTGGTTCCTGGCGATGTTTAATCAACTCAATGGCTCGATGCATCCCACGCTGGTTCCGTTGGCAAAGCGAGCGTGGATCGGCTTAGGAGTGTCTGGCCTGGGTGCCTGCACGGCACTGCTTTTGTGCTACTTCCGTTTAATGCGAAAAACAGTGGAGCAGCCCGACATCCTGCCGCAGATGCGATGGATTTCGTGGTCACCACGCTTCGGCAGTTCCCTCACGGACGCTCTCACCCTGTTCAGTATGCGCACCTTGATGAGAAGCCGGCAGCATCGCATGATTCTTAGTTTCTATTTAGGTATTGCCATCACAATTGTGCTGGGTTATGGGAAAGTCACTTCCGAAGGATTCGGACCGGCAAGAGACAGGATCAGCAGTTGGTTCTTGTTTGCAAGCATTCTCATGGTAATCCTGGTTGTGCTGGCATTGCGCGTGGTTGCTTCGATTCCTATCTCGCTGCCAGCGAACTGGATTATCCGCATCACTCAAGTTCGATCCGCCAAGGATTACCAGAAGGGTATTCGCTTTTCCTGGCTGATACTGGGGGTCACGCCCGTGTTACTTCTCATTGCCGGTTTCCTCGTCGCTGTGTATCCTCGGTGGCCGGCGCTGGGACATTTCAGTGTGATGATGTGGCTGGGAATCCTTGTGGTAGAGGTTTGCCTGTACACGTTTTCCAAGATACCGTTCACCTGCTCATACTTGCCGGGTAAGGCTGGAATTCATGTTGCTTTTTGGGCGTGCGTGATGTTCTTCCTACGGTTGTTAAACGAAGCGGCGGAGTTCGAAGGGCAGATGTTGCATCGTCTGCTCAGCTGCGCTGTGATGATTCTGATTGTCGCTTCGGCCGCGCTCGGGATGCGGTATCTCAGCCAATCTCGTGCAGCATCGACGGAAGAGCTTCTGTTTGAAGAGGAATATCCGGCAGAGCTTACTGCCCTAAAATTGAATTAGAAAAAATGGATCGAAGATCCCCAGGGCCTTATATAGGGTGAGAACCGGAAGAGAAAACAGCAGGTCCCTCCACTCCGCTGCGCTCCGGTCGGGATGACACTTTTGTCGGACTGTTGAAATCCATTCCTCTGGCCGTTTTTGGATATTTTCTTTGCAAACAAGGTGTCATCCCGACCGGAGCGTAGCGGAGTGGACCTGTCCCGGCGTGCCGTGGAGGGACCTGCTGTTTTCTCTTCCGGTTCTCACCCTATAAAGGCCAGATGATTTTGCTGAGTTTAGTACGGGCTGAACCCGGTACCTACCAGCCCGTACCTTCAGCATTGAGTTTTTCCGCAGTCTGTTCCACCCTACTTATTCCTGCCCCCGTTACTGATCAACGACAGCTACGCCTTGCGGTCGAGTCCCAGTGGGAAGTTGAAACACTATGCCAGAACCTATCTCCACAAGGGTGCCATCGTCTTTGATGGAAAGGCTGTGGAGAACATTCCCCTGGCCCACGGGGATAGTGGTTGCGGAGCGCTGAGAGAGGACGTACAAGGATTTTCCGTTTGGCGACAGCGAAACCTGGAAATCATTGCCGACACCGGCGAGCGTCAGCGTCTGTATTTCAATCGGTTCTTCCGCGTCGGTTGCATCGTACACGCTCACCTGGTTGGTGGTAGTGTCGGTGGTATAGAGCCGGGTACCGCTCTGATTGGAACGAATCCAGCAAATACCCTGCCCGGCATTTGGCACGGAGCGAAGGAAGCTGAGGCGGCCCTGCTCGTCATACCGGTAGACACCCATTTTGTTAGCAGTCACGTACCCGACATACAGGATTGGCTCTTTGGGGTGACTCCAAAGGCCTAGCGGAAGGCGGGGGGTTGTAGCAGTGAATTCGGAGGCGGGCAACGCAATCGGATACGATGCATGAAGCTCACCTTGCCCCTCAAGTCGGAAATGCTGAAGCAGGCCGCCAAGAAAGTCCGCACCAAATACAAGGTTGGTGCCGGGCACGAATAAGGCCTGGGAAGGCGAACTGCCGGCAGCAACGCTGACGGTATTTTGCGATGTGTGCGAGGAGTCGTTCGTTGTGGTACCAAAGGGAGCGAGACTCCCGTTCGAGCTGACGCGCAGTGTGGTGTAGTTGGGGAGAATGGTGGAAGGCCGGGCGAAGTCCCCGCTTTGGTTGGCCACGATCAACACATTTCCATCAAGCGCCAGACTGACTGGATCGTTGCCGCCAGAGGGGAAGGGAGAGCCTTCCACGGGCGTCAGCGTGCCATCCTCTTTGATGGAAAAGACCGCGATACTGTCACTGCCGGCATTCACTGCGAAAAGCAGCGTTTGCTGCGGGTTTACGATGACCTCAGAGTCGGAATCAAATGGACCAAGATTCGTTCCGGTGTACTGTATCCCCGCACCGCCGGTTAAAAATGGAGAGCCGGGAAGGGGTGTAAGATTGCCTGCACTTCCGCGGCTAAATGCATAGATCGCATTACTATTTGGCGCGCTTGCGTTGCTCTCAACGTAGACGTATTCCCCACCATCGGCAGCTTGCGCGATGGAAAAGGGAGCCGCCAACGTAATTGCTGCTACCCCGAACATCAGAGCGTTTTTCCTCACTGTATTGACCTCCCAAACAAATTTTGCAGACACGTCCCCCCTTGCGTGGGCGTACCCACAATGCGTGTGAGAAGATTTCCCTGGTTTGGTTACAGGAATTAATAAAATTTATTTTCTATTCATCCCCGGTGCGAGGATTGGGCGCGAGGCACACCACCCTGACACCAACGCCGTGGCATGAGCGAGGCTATCGGCCGGAATGATCGTGCGAACTGGGCTCGGCGGCGACAAGCGCGAGGCTTTCTGGTGGATGCAGGGCGAAGTGGTCCAACGCGCTTCGCATTTCAATGAGAAGCTGGTCGGCCATTTCGCGGGTGAAGCCGTGGCGGACAAGGATGCGCTGGATGACTAAAGTCGGGCCAAGGAGTTTCTACATTTCGGAGAGGGTGGATAGATCCAAATCTACGGAATGCGCGAGTTTTCTGGAGTCACCGGTCTAGATGCCTTGTATCAGGGCACGACTTCAGTCGTGCCGCTCAAGGTCAACAAAGATATGGGCTTT
>DASRRN010000249.1:0-8397 GCA_035695685.1 Acidobacteriaceae bacterium
TATTTTGGTCACCCAGAGTATGAGAAAGATGCTCCGGGCCTGAAGTCTCTCGCAGATGCGGTCGCGCTTAGAAACAAGATCCTGCGTGCATTCGAGTTAGCGGAGGCGGAGGAAGACCCGGCCCTGCACAAAAATCTGCTCACGTTCGTGCTCGTGGGGGGTGGTCCCACCGGCGTGGAGATGGCGAGCGCCATCGCAGTACTGACACAAATCACACTGAAACGCGAGTTCCGGCGGATTGACCCAGCGTCTGCGCGCATAGTGTTGGTCGACAGGGGAACCCGTCCGCTCGCCACGTTTGACCCGGAGTTATCCAGCGCCGCAAAACGCCGCCTGGAAAAGCTCGGAGTCGAGGTCAGGCTTGGCCAGGGTGTGGACCGTGTCGACGAACAAGGAGTGATCGTTGCCGGCGAACGCATCGCTAGCAAGACCGTGATCTGGACCGCTGGAGTGGAGGCCTCCCCAGCAGCAAAGTGGCTCAACACAGAAACCGACCATGCCGGGCGGGTACGAATCAAACCTGATCTTTCGATTGCAGATCATCCGGAGATTTTCGTCATAGGGGACACCGCCTCATTGGATCACGGCGGAAAACCGTTGCCAGGGGTAGCGCAGGTGGCTATGCAGCAAGGGCATTACGCGGGCGAGCTCATTCGCCGCCGGCTCAACGGGAAGCCCGCACCCGCACCCTTCCGCTATTTCGACAAAGGAAACCTGGCCGTGGTCGGCAAAGGCTTCGCCGTTCTCGAAAGCCACAAAGTTCGGCTCAGCGGCTTCCCTGCTTGGCTAGTCTGGGTCGGCGTGCATTGGCAATTCCTGGGTCAATCCAGTCTGCGATTGAGCGTGCTAGTTCAGTGGGCGTGGACCTACGTCACCGGCCAGAGGGGCTCTCCCCTGATCGTAAACCATCATGCTGATTAACGTCGGCTTGCTATGGGAGCGAAGCCGAGGGCCTTAACAGGCTGCGGAAAAAGGTCGAATAGGGAGCGAAAGCTGTTCCCTCAGCGGCTAAAGCCGGACCTGTTTTCAATCTTTTACGGACGGCCTGAAGGCCGTCCCCTTCAAAGAATTCGGTTTTTCCCCAGCCTGTTCAGCCCGTACACCCAAGCGGCCCTTCCTCCGCAGCCTCTTCAAGCCATGCCCTTCGTTCAGAAAATCGTTTCCACCTTCTATCCAAGCCCAGTCCTTCACCCTATATCGGCAGGCCCAGGATGCCAGTCAGGGGAATCAGTACCCAGCTGGGCCGGTTGTTCAACTCGTAGACTAGCTCGTAAAACGCCTTGTCAATCACATAGGCCTCGAGTAATTGCTCAAAGAGACGCGGTTCCGACGGAACCACCGCCACCCCTCGGGCAAATTCACGATAGGCGCGGAGAAAAGCCGATGCAACCGATTGCTCCCATAGATGCGCCCACGGCTCCAGCCGGTGAAAGTCTTCCGGACGCCGCGAAGTGTACTTCATCAGGGCCGAAAATGCGGCATAACTGAACGAGCGCAGCATGCCTGCAACGTCTTTAAGGGGCGATTGCTTGGTTCTGCGCTCTGCCAGCGAGCGCGCGGGCTCACCCTCGAAGTCCAAAATAACGAAGTCCCCTTTGGAACGCAGCACCTGACCTAAATGATAGTCCCCGTGGATACGAGTGCGCAGGGCATGGATTTCCGGGGCCGATAATTGGCGGAAGCGGTCGAGCACCAGGGTTCGCCGGCTGAGCACCAACCCGGCCCGCTCCAGAACGCCATCGGGTAATCGGGCTACATTTTCCTTGAGCGCATCGAAGGCACTGCTGGCGTGTGCAATCAGCTCTTCGCGCAATAGGTCGATGTCCATCGAATTCAGTGGTTCGGGCATGAACGCCGGATCATGGGTCGGCGAGGCGAGAGCCAGGTGCATCTCCGCTGTTCGTCTGCCCAGCAATGCAGCGGCATCGAGATAGCTGGCGACGTGCTCGCGCGCGAACGCGGTCTCCTGGGCCGTACTCAGCTGCAAGAGGTTGGTTGGTCCATCCGGGATGGCGCCCTGGGCAAAATTCTCTGCGGCGCTTGCCTCGTAATAGCGGTCCAACTCTTCGAGCGTCCATTGCCATCCGTCGCCCTCGTTACTGACCAGGCCTTGGAGCATGGCGAGCGTCGACGGTTCCTGCCCCTTCCGGCTGTATTCGATAGACCCCTCGAAGGGGGCAATATGGCTGAAATGTGTCGATTCGGTGATGTAACGACCGATCTCGGTGTCCGGGTTCGGACCAGATTGCTGTCTCCGGAATAGCTTCATGATCAGCTTGTCGCCGAAGAGAATCGAGGTGTTGCTTTGCTCCGCGGAGCCGCGCCGCGGCGCCACGCGCTCGCCAGAATCTCCCTTCAACTGAGCCAACGCGCTACTGGGTACTCCGACGATGGCTCCTTCCCGCGATGTAATTTGGCCTCCCTCGGTAATCAGGGCCAGCAGGGCTTCGCTGGCGCTGTCATTGAAGATAGCTTCGTGCAGCACGCCGTCGCTCTCAACGGAGGTAAGTCGAGCCAGCACGGAGTTCGGCGACTCTTCCCGCAACCCATCGGCGGCCTTGCCAAAAAGCAATCCAAGGGTGACCAGATAGGCGTCGCAGGGCCCCACAGCATATTGGACCTCGACCCATGCCAGGGCGCTGATCCCCTGGTTGAAGACAGCCCAGTCCTCGATCCTGGTGCTGGTGATCGCCCGCGATTTGGCGCCAAACCAACGTTGACGAGCCAGGTATCTCCTCAGGATCGACTCCTCCAGCTCCCGGCGGCCATTGCCTTCGAGAACGCTCATCCAGTCGGTCGGTCCACCGATCTCGAGCTCCGGGTCGCCTTCTTCTGCCGAAGCCGGCACCGGCTCGGGCGAGGGTTGCAGCTCGAGCCACAAAAACCCGTAGGGACCCACAGTCAAGGGATAAGCCGTGCTCCGAATCTTGGGAAACTCCACGTAACCGAGCATTTCGACCGGAACCATGCCCGCGTAGGCCGCCAGGTCGAGCTCGACCGGCTGGGCAAAGCGGGAGAGATTGGCCACGCACAGGACCTTCTCGTTTTGATATTCGCGGATGTAGGCGAGAATTTTTCGGTTGGTGGGATTGAGGAAGGCCAGTGTGCCACGGCCAAACACCTGGAAGAGTTTGCGCAAGGCGATCATGTTGCGCATCCAGCTCAGCAGCGACGAGGGGTCGCTCTGCTGCGCTTCGACGTTAAGCCCCTCGTAGCCCCATACAGGGTCCATGATGATCGGGCTGAAAAGCTTTGCGGGTACGGCGCGGGAAAAGCCTGCGTTTCTGTCCCCGTTCCACTGCATCGGGGTGCGCACACCATTCCGATCGCCCAGATAAATGTTGTCGCCCATGCCGATCTCATCCCCGTAATAAACGATCGGGGTGCCGGGAAAGGAAAAGAGCAGGCTATTCAGCAGCTCGATGCGGCGCCGGTTGTTGTCCACCAGTGGCGCGAGGCGGCGCCGGATGCCGATGTTGATACGCATGCGCGGGTCGGCGCTATAGGCGAGGTACATGTAATCTCGCTCATCGTCGCTCACCATTTCCAGCGTCAGCTCGTCATGATTGCGCAGAAACAGCCCCCACTGGCAGTTATGGGGAATGTCTGGCGTTTGCGCCATGATGTCGGTGATGGGGAGTCGATCCTCCTGGCGCAATGCCATGTACATCCTGGGCATGAGGGGGAAATGAAATGCCATGTGGCATTCGTCCCCATTGCCGTAGTAGATGCGCACATCGTCGGGCCACTGGTTGGCCTCCGCCAGGATGGTCCTGGCGGCATACTCCTTGTCGATCTCGTAGCGAATGCGCTTCATCACGGCGTGGGTTTCAGCCAGATTCTCGCAATTGGTTCCTTCCCGCTCGACCAGGTAAGGAATGGCATCGACGCGGAGCCCATCGACGCCCATGTCGAGCCAATAGCGCATGATCTTTACCACCTCTTCGATCACCACTGGATTGTCGTAGTTCAAGTCTGGCTGGTGGGAGAAGAAGCGATGCCAGTAGTACTGCTGGGCTTCAGGATCCCAGGTCCAGTTGGATTTCTCGGTATCGGTAAAAATAATGCGCGCGTCGAGATATTTCTGGTCAGTGTCGCTCCACACGTAGAAATCCCGCTCGGGTGAGCCCTTGGGGGCGTGGCGCGCTCGCTGGAACCAGGGATGCTGATCGGAGGTGTGATTGATGACCAGCTCGATCATTACCTGCAGACCGCGGGCATGCGCCTGGCTGAGGAACTCTCGAAAGTCCTCCATGGTGCCGTAGTTCGGGTGCACGCTCAGGTAATCGGAGATATCGTAGCCGTCGTCGCGCAGAGGAGAAGGGAAGAATGGCAATAGCCAGAGACAGGTAACCCCCAGATCCTGCACGTAATCGAGTTTGCTGAGTAATCCTTGGAAGTCGCCGATGCCATCGTTATTGCCGTCCATAAATGCCTTGACGTGCAACTCGTAAATGATGGCGTCTTTGTACCAAAGCGGGTCCGCCGCGCTTCCCAATTGCTTCAATCCTGCCTCCCGGCTTGGTTCCTGATTAATTCAGTTATATTTGTGGCGGCGCGCCCGGCGCCGGGGTCACCCGGAACAGATGCGCCGGCATTTCCGCCGGTCGCAACGCAACATAATTTCTCGACCCTCGCCAGCTATACGAGTGATCCGCAAGTAGGTCGTAGACTTCAAATGTATCGCTCGGACCGAGCCCCAGGACGTCCAAATCGAGGTCAACCCAACCCGTCTGTACCAAGAAAGGATCGAGATTGACAACCGCAAGGATGAGGTTGCTGCCATTGGCTGAACGTTTCGAATAGCAAATGAGCGAGGGATTGTCTGTGGCGTGGAAGTGCAGCCGCTCGTTGCTCTGAAGCGCCGGGTTTTGCCGCCGGATTTGGTTCAGCCGGGTAATCAGTGGTTTGAGGCTCGCGGGATTTTGTAAATCCCACCGTTTGATCTCATATTTTTCCGAGTTCAGGTATTCTTCGCTCCCCGGTTTTGCGGGCGTGTTTTCTCCCAACTCAAAGGCCGGCCCGTAGATCCCATAATTGGCGGTGAGGGTCGTGGCCAGTACCAGCCGGCTACGAAAGGCCGGGAGACCACCGGTCTGCAGGTGCCCGGGCAGAATGTCGGGGGTGTTGGGCCAGAAGTTGGGGCGGAAATATTCCCGTACCGAGGTCGTGGTGAGTTCAAGCAGGTAGCGCGTGAGTTCGTCCTTGGTGTCGCGCCAGGTGAAGTAGGTGTAGGACTCGGAAAAGCCGAGTTTAGCCAGCCGCTCCATGACGCGGGGCCGGGTAAAGGCCTCAGCAAGGAACAATACGTCGGGGTCCTGCGCCTTCAGTTCGGGAATTACCCATTGCCAGAAGAGGAAGGCCTTGGTATGCGGATTATCCACACGGAAGATGCGCACACCCTGCTCCATCCAGAAGCTGAAGACACCCTTGAGCGCATCCCATAATCCCTGCCAGTTGGAAGACTCGAAATCCAGCGGATAAATGTCCTGATACTTCTTCGGAGGGTTCTCCGCATACTGAATCGACCCGTCGGGGCGCTTTTTGAAAAATTCAGGATGTTCGGTCACCCAGGGATGATCCGGAGCGCACTGGAACGCGATGTCGAGGGCAATTTCCATATTCAGTTGTTGGGCTCGTTTCACCAATTCAGCGAAATCCTTCAGAGTACCCAGCGCGGAATCGATCGCTGTGTGGCCCCCTTCGGCAGAGCCGATTGCCCACGGACTGCCCACATCTCCCGGAGCTGCTTCAACCGCGTTGTTCTTGCCCTTGCGAAAACTTTTTCCGATCGGGGAGATGGGCGGCAGGTAAAGGACGTCAAAGCCCATCTGCGCCACATAATCCATCCGGCTGGTTACGTCGCGTAGTGTTCCAGGCCGGCCGGGGGTGGGTGACCAGGAACGTGGGAACAGCTCGTACCATGCGGAAAAGCGCGCCCTTTCCCGGTCGACGACGACTTCCAGTTCTCGTTCATACCAGGTCTCGAGCATGGGATCGGGATAGCGATGGACCATCGCCCGGAGGTCATCCTGCAACGCGAACGCGACTGCTGCCGAGTCCGGGCTCACGGTTCTGAGCTTCTTGGCCCACGCTGCCAGTTTTGCGCTGTCTGCCTTCGTTGCCCGGGGCTGCACCTGTTCGAGAAGGAGGGCGCCGGTTGCGAAGGGCACAGCGAGATCCTGCTGCGCCTCAACACGTTTTTTGAGGTCACTTTGCCAGGTTTCGAAATGATCGATCTCGCCCACGAGTGTGTAGCGATATCGGCCAGCATGAGTGACGGGAAATTCTCCCCGCCAACGGTCATTACCTAACGACAGCATCTCTACTGCCTGCCAGTCGCTGTCCCCATCCTGCTTCCACAACAGCCGGGCGCGAACGTGGTCATGCCCGTCGCCGAAGACATCCGCATGTACGGAAACCAGGTCGTCAACAATTCGCTTGATGGGAAAGAGGCCACAGTTTATCTGGGGCTCGACATTTTCAATGACCACCCGTTTTCGACCCTCGTTCGGCTTCTCCATTAACCCCCCGTTTGAATGGACACAACAAACCCATTGTAGGCAGATGCAATTTCCTGGCGTTGTGAAAGGGTTTTGCTTCTAAAGCAGTTTCGGAATTACTGTGGTCCGATAAAGATCGCGATGTGTGGTTTTCTTTGGGAGAAAACCACGTAAGGGCCTATCGCTTCGGTCTACACCAATTCCGAAACTGCTATGATCGCCCGTTAGCCGTATATCGATTCGAACTTTCCAGGCGGGGTGGCCATCGAGCCAATCACACAATTTTTACCCATTCCTTCTCCCGCCGACGGACAATTAATGGATGCGCCTCATCACCTACCGTCGCGATGCAACTACTGGCCCGGCACTGCTCAAGGACGGCCACGTCTTCCCTCTCAATCCGCTCGGATACCAGGACACCCAGTCTTTTATCGCCGCAGGCCCCAAGAGATGGTCTGGAGTCAATCTTCAGCTGGAAGAGACCGGTCACAACCTGCTCGCGCCGCTGTCCGCCGTTGCCCTGGAAGCCCCCTTGCTGCGCCCTTCCAAAATTCTCTGTATTGGCCTCAACTACCGCGATCACGCCGCTGAATCAAAGATGGAACCACCTAAGGTTCCTACGGTGTTTACCAAATATCCTCTCACTCTCATCGGGCACGGGCAGCCAATTCTTCTGCCGCGCGCCAGCAAGCAACCGGATTATGAAGCCGAGTTGGCGGTTGTGATCGGCCAAGGCGGTCGCAATATACCCGAAGCGGAGTGGGAGGACCACGTCTTCGGCTACACCATCCTGAATGATGTCAGCGCTCGAGACGTGCAACTGGCTACTTCGCAGTGGACGCTGGGGAAGAACTTCCCTACCTTCGGGCCGATGGGTCCGTGGATCGTATCTAAAGACGAAGTCCCCGATCCTCACCAACTCGATATTTCGCTGACGATCAACGGGGAGACCCTGCAGAGCTCCAACACCCGGGAGCTTATTTTCAAGTTGCCGAAGCTGATTTCCTATATTTCGACCATGATGCCATTGGTCCCGGGGGACGTTATCAGTACCGGCACTCCGGCGGGGGTCGGGATGGGCCGCTCTCCGCAACGATGGCTCCGCCCCGGGGATGATGTGGTGGTAGATATTGCCGGCATCGGCAGTTTACGAAACCCCGTCCTCGCCGAACCCTAAACGGGTACCAACGGGTGGTGGCCGGACTCTGGATTATTCAGTCCGCCGGTGCTAGCATCACGCCATCGGGGGGTCCAGCCATTTTGGCGGGAGATATTCTCCATGGTCAGGGTGATTACCGTTGAACGGGAGTATGGCAGCCAGGGAGCGGAATTCGCCCACCGCCTGGCCAACCGGCTGAACTGGAAGCTTATAGACAAGTGCCTGATCGATGAGATCGCCCACAAGGCCGGGGTACCAAAAAGCATGGCGGAACAGTGTGACGAGCGCCTTGACCCGTGGTACTACCGGATGGGCAAGTCCTTTTGGCATGGCAGCGTTGACCGCATGCCGGCGCCACCCAAGGACCAGGTATTCGACAGCGAACGAATGGTCGAATTTGTGCGCAATTATCTGAAGCAGTGCCTGGCCGATGGCAACTGCGTGATTGTCGGCCGCGGCGCCGCTTGTGCGTTGGCATCCCTTCCAGGCGTCTTCAATATTTTTGTATACGCGTCGCTGTCGAGGAAGGTTCGTTGGTTTGAAGAGCATTTTCCGGACCACCCAGGACACGCCCGGGCAGAGCTTGAGGCCACGGACAACCGGCGGGAAGAGTACGTCCGCCGCTACTACGACCGGGATTGGACCGACCGTCGCCTGTATCACATGATGATCAACTCATGCATGGGTTGTGACGCCATGATCGAAGCAGCGCTTGACGGGTCGGGATTGGCGTCG
>DASRRN010000250.1:0-4345 GCA_035695685.1 Acidobacteriaceae bacterium
AAGCAATCGTCTACTCGAAGTTCACGCCGAACGTATCGACTTCCGTCTTGGACCCTAGGAGTAACCTGATGTCCACCCCAGCACATGTTCCTGAGGAAGTGACTGCTTCAGTGGCAGAACGCCGATCATTTCTCCGTATCTTATTGGTTGCCGTTGGCGGCCTGGTAAGTGCAACATTGGCCTTTCCGCTTGTCCGCTTCGCCACCTTTCCGCTGCGCGCGCGAGAGGACGAAACATCCTGGTCCGACGTAGGGAAGATGGATGAGTTCGCCTCGCTCGCTGAACCTGTTGTTCGCACGATTGACGTCAAAAGGATTGACGGCTGGCGCAGCTCCATGGCGCAGGACGGGGTCTATGTTGTGCCCATAGGGAGCGGTAAGCTTAAGGTGCTTTCGTCGGTATGCCCCCACTTGGGTTGCGGCGTGCGCTGGATCGAAAAACAAGACAAGTTCATCTGTCCCTGCCATGGGGGCACATTTACCAGGACTGGCGTACACGTGTCGGGACCTCCACTCCGCGCCATGGACGAGCTCGAAAGCAAGGTTGAAAACGGCGTCCTCAAGGTCCGCTTTCAGTACTTCCGCCAACTGGCGGCTATGAAGGAACCGGTGGCGTGAGAGGTGAGGGCTGTGCCGGATACAAGGTATGCCTTGCCAGAAGATAATCTGAGACCTCTTTCTGGCTGGATAAAGTGGTTGGACCGACGTACGGGAGTCTATTCGCTGTTGCGTGAGGCGCTTGACGAACCGATTCCCGGAGGTGCTCGTTGGGCGTACATCTTCGGGTCAGGACTCCTCTACTTGTTCTTTTCGCAGGTGGTCACAGGCGTTTTCCTCGCTCTGTACTACGTGCCCTCCTCCGATCACGCACATACTACCGTCTCCTATATTTCCAAGGTAGTTAGCTCAGGATTGTTTCTACGCAGCATCCACGCCTATGGCGCGACGGCCATCATCATCCTCCTGTTTCTACACATATCGCAGACGCTGCTTTACGGCTCCTACAAAGGGCGGCGCGAATTACTGTGGCTCTCAGGATGCTTTCTCCTTGCGCTGATGCTAGGCATGGCGTTCACCGGCTACTTGTTGCCATGGGATGAAAAGGCGTACTTCGCTTCCGCGGTTGGAACGAACATCATCAGTGAGGTCCCGCTGATCGGATCGTCTTTGCAGAGACTGCTCCGCGGCAGCTCACAGATGGGGACACTGACCCTATCGCGTTTCTATGTGCTCCATGTTTTCATGTTGCCCGGTCTTCTGATTGCCTTCATTGCCGCGCATATCTTCTTGTTTCGCAAGGCAGGCGCTGCGGGTCCAGCGAACGAAGATCCTTTTCATCCCAAACTTCCGACGCAAAAATTTTATCCCCGGCAGCTGGGGATGGATCTGGTTGCCAGCCTGCTGATTGTTCTGGCTCTAACGCTGGTCGCGTATTTCGTTCCGATTCGTCTTGGTCCGGAAGCCGTTCCGTCAGATACCAGCTACATACCTCGGCCTGAATGGTATTACCTGCCGATCTTTCAGTGGCTGAAGGTGGTGGGCGGCAGATGGTCACTATTTGGCGGCATTGTTCTGCCGGGGCTGCTCGCGTTGTTGTTTGCCGCGATTCCCTTTTTTGACCGTGGGCGCGAGCGCCGGCCATGGCGGCGTCCTATAGTTGTTGCTGGGTTTACCATGTTTGTGGCTTGCTATGCGGGCCTCGGCGCCCTCAGCTATCACGACGACGCAAGCGATTCGAACGTGGCCGCGCAGCTAGCACGCCAGAGACGCGCCGAGATCCGTTACATGCGTCAACCATTTCAACCGGAGGCACCGTCCAGTCCACCACCGGCAGCGCCAGCGTCTGCCGATCCGCTTATAGCCAAAGGCGCCACTATTTTTGCGGCTGGCCCCTGCCGCGACTGCCACGGAGCCAGGGGCGAAGGGACGGACAAGGCGCCGGCGCTCATCGGCATAGGCCAGAAGTATTCCGCTGATAGCTTGGCCTACTTGCTGCATCATCGGACAGCTGAAATGATCGACGGAGGAATGCCTCCAGTCGATCTGGATCCGGCGTCAACAGCTGCTCTTGTTGCCTATCTGCGTAGCCTGAAGTAATCGAATGCTATATCCACTGCAAAGGAGATCAGGTGAGCCGCGATGCTGAGGATCACGGTTGTCGATTTGTCTGAGAGCACCGTAGTTCTTCGGCTAGAGGGCCGGATCACGGGTTACTGGGTTGAGGAACTCCGCAGAACATGCGCTGCACATGCTTTCGCTGCACATAATGGACATACTTTCTCCGATGAAGTTCAGTTATCCCTGGAGTTGTCGGACGTTTCATTCGCGGATGCCGCCGGGATTGCCCTCCTCAAAGAACTGCGGAGCGGCGGTGCCGATCTTATCCGCCCCACCCGATTTATGGCCGAACAACTCAAAGATGGGCCATCATTCGACACAGTCTAAGGTCACACAAACGGACGGAACTGGCACTTTAAAGAGAGCAGAATTCCAGTTTAGCGATCTTGGGTCTTCGCAAAGCGTCAGCTCCGTGTCCACGAAACCCCCATCCCTTTTCACGAACGCCTTTCCACGAATTCGTGACACGAAACTTTCCTGCTGTTGCTGTTGACATGAGATCGCACTTGGTACACGATTGTTGGGCACGCAGGTTCGACAGACGCCAACATCAACACTTCACCTGCTAGCACATCCGTTAATCTTGTTTGTGACTGATGTGGCAGGTGATGCGCCCTCGTTCGGAGGTGACACGTGGCACGTCGGCTCAGTCTCATGACGTTGTTTGCATTCTTCCTGCTGGCTCAGGCAAACTCCAAGGGGCAGGACGTGATGGTCCCCGCAGGTACCATCGTGCAGTGTACGTTGGAGGATGCAAAGCTCTCCTCAAAAACCGCGGCTCCAGACGATCCAATTCTTTGTGATACAGGCAATCTCCGTGAGTTCGGTGCGTCCGTGTTTCCACGCGGGGCATATCTGGAAGGCCGCTTCACCGGTGCTCGCAATCCTGGGCGTCTGTGGGGCAAAGGCTGGATGCAAATCGAATTCGATCACTTACTGTTACCCGGTGCGGAGCTGCCCGTCGCGACACGAGTGACTTCGGTTCCTCACTTAAAAGTGGATCTTCAGGGAAAGATCCACGGAACGGGGCACGCAGGGCGCGATTCGATAGAGTGGGCAATTCCAGTCCTGTGGCCGGAAAAGGTCATCACGCTTCCCCTGCGAGGCCCACGGCCGGTGTTGAAGCAAGAAACGCGCATCACTCTGAAGCTCATGGAGTCTCTTACTGTTCCGCAAGGAGCTGCGGGATACGTGGCCAACGCGCCATTGGTGCGCCCGGGAGCTTTCCGTCTTCCACCGCCGAGCGAGCGAGCCGGCCTCGAGCCGGCAGTGAGAGAAATTCCACCGCCAACCAGTATGACTCGCGCAGCCGCAGACCCGACGTTGGAACGGATTTCTCTGGTCTCGAGGTCTACGCAAGACCCTTCGTCGACCGGGGGTACGCTTCTGATCTGGACAGATGGCAGCGCTCAACTGGCGAAAGATTATTGGTTTGACTCAGGTCAAAGAATTCGGTTCGTCGCGCCCGATGGTCACACTGGAGTCTTTCCTATCGAGGCGCTAGATCTCGCAACAACCGTGAAGTTAAATCGGGAACGCGGCGTCTCATTTGTCATTGGCTCCAACGGCGGCAGAAAGTAGCAGGCGGGAGAGGTTCAAGTCCGACGATGTGACAGGTAAGTCGGACTCCAGATTTATTTGTCATCGATTTAGCGTGGATCGAGCGGGTGGTTGCGCCAGCCCGGTGTGAAACAGCTTAGTCTGACTGGCCGCCAGGCAAGCCTCGATAATTCGCCCTGAACTCCAAAAGATCCAGCCCCTGTGCTAAGCAACCAAACAAGGCAAGGAAGCTGTCGTCATCCTTGCCATTGAAGAGTTCGAACGATTAACGAGACGAGCCAGACAGCCGAAGAGCCTATCCAAATTCTTTGCCGAGTCACCTCTCGCGAGCATATCCGTCGATTTCGAGCGAAAGCCCGATTATGGCCGGAAGGTAAAACTGTGAGCGGATTCTTGCTGGATACGAATGTCATCTCCGAACTCATCAGGCCGAAGCCGGAGCCGAAGGTGACGAAATGGATTGATGCAATCGACGAAGAGCTCTTGTTTTTGAGTGTCCTCACTTTGGGAGAGATCCGCAAAGACCGAAGGAGTTTCTACATTTCGGAGAGGGTGGATAGATCCAAATCTACGGAATGCGCGAGTTTTCTGGAGTCACCGGTCTAGATGCCTTGTATCAGGGCACGACTTCAGTCGTGCCGCTCAAGGTCAACAAAGATATGGGCTTT
>DASRRN010000251.1:0-11473 GCA_035695685.1 Acidobacteriaceae bacterium
AGTGAGCGGATTCCACTCTATTGCGGTTTTGCCCTTCGTCAACCTGGCGCAAAACTCCGACCAGGATTACATCGTGGATGGAATGACTGACCAGCTCATTACCGATTTGGCCGGCAGCACGCCTCTCCGCGTCATTTCCCGTAGCTCCGTCATGCACTACAAGGGCCTGCAAGTACCGATGCGGGAGATCGCTCAGACTCTGGATGTAGACGCCGTCCTCGAGGGCTCGTTCCTGCACACGGGCAAGCAGGTCCGCATCACCGCAGACCTGATCGACGCCCGCAACGATCGCCACCTTTGGGCGCAAGTCTATGAGGAGAGCGGGAATGACCTGCTCGATATCCAGGAGTCGGTAACCAACGACATTGTGCGCGACGTTGCCCTTGTGCTGGGGAGCGGAGTCTCCAATTCCGAGGTGCGTCCGGTAAGTGTCGAAGCAAGAGACGCCTACCTGCGGGGTCGCTATCTGTTGAACAAGCGAACCCTCGACAGCGTGGAAAACTCGATTGTGTACTACCAGTCCGCAATTAATGCCGACCCTGCCTACGCTGAGGCTTATGCGGCTCTGGGAAGGGCCTATATATTGCTCAGCGACTATGGCCCTGACCCCTCCAGTTCCCTGGCAAAAGCGCAGGCGGCCGCGGAAGCCGCACTACGGTTCGGAGAAGGGGAGGCTGAGGCCGAGGCTGAAGCGCATACGGTTCTGGGTGCAGTCAAGACCGAACGGGACGGAGATTGGCCGGCAGCCGAGGTTGAGTACCGGCGCGCCCTCGATTTAGATCCGTCCTACCCCACTGCGCACCACTGGTACAGCTTGCATCTTTCCCGGCTGGGAAGAACGAGGGAGGCGGAAATCGAGATCCAGCGCGCGCAGGCCCTGGATCCGCTGTCGCCAATGATCGGTACCGATGCTGCGGAGACTGCTTATTGGGCGCGCAACCCTGGCGAAGCCATGGCGCGGATTCAAGGAGTCCTGGCCCGCAATCCTAACTTTGCCGAAGCATACTTGGCAGAGGGCGAGATCCTTGAACAGCAGGGACACTATGAGCAGGCCTTGGCGGCATACAAAAACGGTTCGAATCTGTTTGGGGGCGCCTCAATCTACATCGAAGCCCTGCAGGGCAACGCCCTTGCGCTGGCTGGTGCGTCGGAGCAGGCGCGAGAAATCGCAAAGCAGTTGGAGAGCACCTCGGCTCACAGCTACGTTTCTGGCGTCGATCTGGCCATTGTCTACTGCGCACTCGGCGACCCGGACAATGCCATGCGTTGGCTTGACCGGGCACAGCGAAACGGCGATCGGGGAATGGGTCTGTTGGGCATCGATCCAATATTCAATGGATGCCGTGGTGATGCGCGCTTCCAGGAGTTACTGAAGGAGTTAAGACTGCGGCCTGCAGCTTAGCTCCGGGCTATTTCGGCATCAACGCAACCTGCCCTAAATGGAAAGCCAGATGACTGGTGCGGCTTTGCAGAACCGCAAAGCGATTGCGCGATGGGTCCTTGGCAAAGTCTTCTTCAGAAACGGAGGTGTGTTTTTGCAGCCACTCGGTGGGCGAGAGCTTTTCAAATCCCGCAAGCAGCCTGCTGTTGACCTCGTGCCATGACTTCTTGATCTCTTCGGCTTTGGGCAACTCAGCCGTTGCTCGATCGGGGTTGGAGATGAAGGGTGTATCCAGTTCCGGATGGAGGCGCGGACCAAGGTCCAGCAACGGCAGCATACGATCGTGGACGGCGGTCAGGTGCCCCGCGAGGTAGATCAAACGATTTTTCCCCGGTGCTACCTCTTTTTGCATCTGGTCTTCGGTGAGCGGAGAGAACGACTTGTCAGCTCGCTCGATCCAGTTTTTCCATAAGTTCAGTGTCGATGTGACCAACGCTTCTTCAGGCTTCATAATCAGTCCTCTGTTTGCAATCCGTGGGAGAGCATCAAGTGATGTTTTTGAGATCGTGTCATCGACCGCATACCGCTATGCTCCATGAGAGTATCCCGGAGTGAAGAAAGGTTCATTTATGACGAGGGCCGCCCACGGAACGTTCGATGTGAACATCACCCCGCCCGGCGAAGCCTAGAACATCGCGCCGATATCACGGCTGCTGGGGGCCTCTTCGGCAAAAGCAAAGGTTCCGCTTTCGCGCATTTCCTGGGTGGCGCGCAGCACGGAGCCGAAGGCGGCGCGGGCGAGCCCGCTGCCAAGACTGATGCGCCTGACGCCAATCGCGGAGAGCTCCGCCAGGTTCATCGGAACCCCTGGTATCCCCACCAGTACGTTGACCGGACGATCGACTGCATTTACCACGGCGGCAATATCCTCCTTGCTGGTGAGACCCGGAGCATAGAGAACATTTGCGCCCGCTTCCTGATAGGCCTGGAGCCGTTGGATGGTGTCTTTCAGGTCGCCGCGGCCATGCAGGTAATTCTCGGCACGGGCAGTGAGCGTGAAGGGAAAATCCAGACCACGCGCAATCTCGGTCGCCGCGCGGATTCGTTCTGCCGCCAGGGCCTCTTCATAGATAGGATCTCCACCGCGCCCGGTTGCGTCTTCAATAGACCCGCCGATGGCTCCCGCGGCTGCCGCCAGCCGGATCGTTTCCGCGGCGGCCTGTGGCGCATCTCCAAAACCGTTCTCCAGATCGGCGCTGATGGGCAGATCGGTGGCCGCCGCCAGTGCGGAAACATGCGCGATCACCGTCTCACGGCCAACCGTATAGTCCCGCTTGCCCATGGAGAAGGCAAAGCCCCCACTGGTGGTTGCCAATGCCTCAAAGCCTAGGTGGGCCAGCATCCTCGCGGAGCCGATGTCCCACGGGTTGGGAATGATGAATGCGTTCTTCCGGTGGTGGAGCGCTCGGAAGGCCTGTCCTTTTTCTGTCTGTGTCGTCATTGCTCGGTTTGCCCCTTGGCAAAATTATCGCGTGCTTTCGAGAAACATCGAGGCTAGATTGCATCCAACGCATCTCATAGGCGAGGATTTATGCATGACCGCAATTCTTACTCCCGGCACTGTGGCTCCGGATTTTAGCCTGCCCATAACCCCCGACAAGAAGCTCTCACTCCATGAGCTGCGAGGAAAGCCTGTCATTCTGGCCTTCTATCCTGCGGACTGGAGCCCGGTTTGCGGCGATCAGATGGCTCTCTATAACGAGGTTCTGCCCGAGTTTAAAAAGTTCGGAGCAGAGCTGGTCGGCATTTCTGTCGACGGCGCCTGGTGCCACACCGCGTATGCCAAGGATCACCATCTCCGTTTCCCGCTGGCCGCCGACTTCGAACCCAAGGGTGCGGTGTCTAAGGCATACGGCGCCTACCATCAGGAGGCAGGTTTCAGCGAACGGGCACTCTTCGTCATCGACAAAGACGGGGTGATTACCTGGAGCCACCTGTCTCCGATTCTCGTCAATCCTGGCGCCGACGGAATTTTGCAGGCGCTGGAAGAATTGGAGAAAGGATGACTAAACTTTCCATTGCTGTGAGTGCCCAGGATCATCAGCAAGGAAATCCGGATGCGCCATGCACGCTCGTAGAATATGGGGACTATCAGTGCCCGTCGTGCGGGCACGCATATCCAATCATCAAACGGGTGCAGAAGCACTTCGGCAAACGCTTGTTGTTTGTCTTCCGCAACTTTCCCCTGACCCAGATGCATCCGTATGCGGAGCCGGCTGCGGAGACGGCAGAATTTGCCGGTGCACACGACAAATTCTGGGAAATGCATGACCTGCTGTACGAGAATCAGGATCGTCTGGACGACGCAATGCTGTTTGAGCAGGCGCAGAAACTGCATCTTGATCTCGCAGAGCTGCGCGAGGCCCTGGAATCGAAGGAGTTTGAGCCCCGGGTACGAGCAGATTTCAGCGGCGGCGTGCGCAGCGGGGTCAACGGGACACCCACCTTCTTTCTCAATGGCCAAAGGCACGATGGCCCTTATGACTTTAATTCTCTGGTCGAGGCGATCGACCGGGTTTTGGAGTAGGCCCGCCTTATTTCTCCGCGTCGGTGTGCCGGCCAGGGTTAGTCCAATGGCCATCGCGGAGCACAAACACTTCAGTGGCGCGCCCAGAATCAACCGAATGCTTGCCCTTCATTTCCGCAACAGCTTGCCATGGCGCTTGAACAACTTGCCCGGCGGCCTCTATGATGTGGGCTTGATGACTGACCAAATTGGTGAAGTATTTCTTGCCACCTCGGTGAAGCGGATGCAGCTCTCCGAGGATGACATCCAAAAATGTCTGGCCAGGCTTTCCGATGAGCAGATCTGGCATCGCGGTGGGGACCACGAAAACTCCATCGCCAACCTTTTGCTTCATCTGGAGGGAAATCTGCGGCAGTGGTTCCTGCACGGGATCGACGGCCAACCAGACGTGCGCGTCCGAGATTCCGAATTTACGCTCTCACCGTCTCAAGAATGCGATGAGGTTCGCAGGTGCTTTGCCGCCACGCTCGCGGAATGCAGAAAGGTGATTGGGTCGCTTCCAACTGCCCGTTTGCTGGAAATGATAAATCCTCAGTCAACAGGGAACTGGGGGCCGATGACCATTCTCGAAGCGATCTACCGGATCGTCAGCCACCTTCAATTACACCAGGGCCAGATCATCATGCTGACCAAGCAACTCATGGGTACCGATCTGGATCTGTCACTTCCACGGAAACGATAGTTTGGAGCACCGGGCCGGAATTGAACCGGCGAATACTGGTTTTGCAGACCAGCGCGTTAGCCACTTCGCCACCGGTGCTCATCTCGTCGTTCTGAGGGCAGCCTTGCTCTCCAGGGCTGCCCTCAGAGTTTACCTATTTTGCCTGGGTGGCAAGATCCTTTTTTGCCAGGTACCAGGTTTCTACCGCCAGCCCGGCTCCGCCGCCGTTGGTGCGCTTGCGCGCGTCTTCCACCGTAACCGGGGCGGCCACAATGACAGAATCTCCCCGCTTCCAGTTGGCGGGAACTGACACGCCATTGCCGTCGATGGCCTGCAGCGCCTCGAAGATGCGGATCAGCTCATCGACATTACGACCCAACTGCATCGGGTAGTAGACGATGGCGCGGATATTCTGCTTAGGATCGATGGCAAAAACAGCCCGCACGGTGGCTGTATCGGAGGCGGCCTCATGCACCAGCCCGTAGGCCTGCGAGACTTTCTGGTCGAGGTCGGCGATGACGGGAAACTTCACCTCCACACCGGCATTGCGCTCAATGTCGCGCACCCACGCAATGTGGGAGTAGATGCTGTCAATCGAGACCCCGACCAGCTGCACGTTCAACCTCTCAAAATCATCGGATCGGCGCGCGAACTCAATGAACTCCGTGGTACACACGGGGGTGAAATCGGAAGGGTGGGAAAACAGCAATACGTACTTGCCTTTGCTGGTGTAATCGCTCAACTGGATGACGCCGTGCGTGCTCTTGGCTTGGAAGTCGGGCGCTTGCTCAAGAATGCGTGGAATGCGTGATTCGATGCTCATGTTTTTCCTCGTGGATACTTGGTTGGCAGCGGGCCTGCGGGGCGTTGTTTCCAGGCTTGCTTTCAAGCACGAGGGAACCCGCGGCGTGGGCCGGCTGCGGGTGGATGAGGTTCGTAGGGAAGGATTCGAAGCTTGCGACTCGAACTACAAACACACCCGCAACATGCAGCAGCGACAGCAGCTGCAACAGAGGGATCCCGGGTGTTGAGAGACGTTGGTCATTGCTCAATTAGGAAGCAGCAGAGGTGGCCAGCTTCGACTAGCTTAAGGATAGAACCGGCAGCATGAGGTGTCAAACCCCGTCTCTTTGCTTTACGAGCCACAGCCGGCTGTTGCGCCTTCGAACAAGCGGAGAAAATGAAAAAGAAAAAGTGGTTCGCGAGCAAGCGAGGCATTTTTTATTTCTTAGCAGCACTGATCCTGTAGCAAAAGAGCGTCTTTTCCTTGAACGATTCACATGCTTTCAACAGGGCTGAGCACGCATATACACAATACTGGCAACACGACGCTCTTTTGCGGTGGAACTTGAGAGAAAATGCAAGCACCATTTCGCTTGATCTTCCCCGTTTACACATCGCTCTGCTCTTCGTACTCTGTGCAAGCGTTGCCGTCGAGGTAATGCGACTGTCGGCCTTTAATCTGACAACTGAATTCAGATCGGACGCGCTTGGATGCGCGCTGCTGCTGGACGAAGACCTGCTGTCCCATTGGACATGGTGACTGCACGCAGGCCCTTTTACCCGTGGCGGCGCAGGCATCCCTGACGCGGCTTATTCCGTTCTCCCCCAAGCCGGCGGACGCGCACGTGTATGTGTGCCCGCGTTTCACAGCTCCTTTGAAAGGAGGAATATTAGGACCCATGCGGCCAAAGAAAACGATTTTGTGTGTTGACGATAACGAACAGGCGCTGTCCGTTCGTAAATTCATGCTTGAGACTCGGGGATATCGGGTGCTGACAGCGGCTAGCAGTGAACAAGCATTGGAACTGTTTCGCGAAGGTGGGGTCGATCTGGTCGTGAGCGACCTGATCATGCCCTACATGGACGGGAACGAGCTCATCCGCCGCATGAAGGAGTTTGCGCCGGAAGTGCCGGCGATCCTGATCAGCGGGAGCGTGAAAGCGTTCGATCGCGCCAATCGGGCCGACGCCTTCTTGCCCAAGGGCGCCGGCTCGCCGGTTGAATTGCTGGAGCGCATTCGTATGATGGTGGCCCGCAAGCGCGGCCCCAAGAAGGGTCACGGCTTGCGTCCGCTGATTGCGGAACACGCAGCGGAACACGCAGCCGGGCAGGTCGCGGAGCACCAGTCGGAGATGAGAGATCCTCTGGTGGTGGGCGCCTGATTGGAACGGCCGCCCGCCATTTGAGAGTCCCAACCTCGGACAGCATCCTGCCAGTTACAATCAGGAACGTGCAGCCGATCATTGAGGCAAAGAACGTCAGCAAAGTTTACCGTGCGGGCAAGGTAGAGGTCCCTGCCCTCAACAATGTCTCGTTTGTTGTGCCACCGGGCGAGTTCGTCAGCATTGTCGGCCCTTCGGGCAGCGGAAAATCGACGCTCTTCTATATTCTTGGCGGCTTGACGCGGGCCACCTCGGGAAGCGTGTTGATCGACGGCGTCGATTTTGCCAGGCTGACCGATGCGCGGCGCACCGTTTTGCGCAAGACGAAGATTGGCTTCGTGTTTCAGAAGTTCAATCTGCTGCCCACGCTGACAGCGCGAGGCAACATTGAAATTGCGCGAGAGATTGCCGGTAGCCACCTGCCGCAGGATGAGGAGCTCCTGAACCACCTAACGGACATGCTCGGCATAGCGGGGCGGCTCGATCATCGTCCGTCGGAGCTTTCCGGCGGTGAGCAGCAACGGGTGGCGATTGCCCGCGCGTTGATCACGCGCCCTGCCATCATTCTTGCCGATGAGCCAACGGGGAATCTCGACACCGCCAATTCCAACGCGGTGCTGGAGATGCTGCGGCGCTCCAACCAGGAGTTCAAGCAGACGGTGTTGATGATCACGCATAACCCCGAGGCGGCGGCGATTGGAGACCGCATCCTGCATATGCGCGACGGCCACCTGTTCGAGGATTAGGCGGCGGCTGGTGTTCGATCCTGGTGTCCAATCGATGACCACCTGGGTACTATTTGCCGGCTTGCCGGGGACGGGCAAGAGCACGCTAGCGCGAGCCATAGCGGAACGCCTGAACGCAGCCGTCCTCGATAAGGATCGCGTGCGCGGTGCGCTGTTTCCGGGTGGCTTGACGGATTACACCGCGGAACAGGATCAACTGTGCATGCGCGCGATCCTGGAGGCCGCTGCCTACCTGACGGATCGCCGGCGGGCGGATTACATCTTTTTCGATGGACGTACATTTTCAACCCAGGCTCAGATCGGGGATGTCCTGCTCGCCGCGGCACGAGCGCGTGCGCGCTGGCGTATCGTGCATGTGACATGTGCGGATGCAGTCGCGGAAGGGCGTCTGGCTCGGAGCGACCCCAGCCATCCGGCAAAGAATCGAGATCCTGCGCTCTATCGCACCATCAAGCAGCATTTTGAGCCCATCCAGCACGCGAAGCTTGAGGTCGACACCACGTTGGGGGCCGATAATGTATTGAAGGTGGTTGAGGCGTATCTCACGGGCAGGGAAGAGGGCCTGCGTTGACCGGGCGCCGAACCGCCCGATATACTGCCTCAGGACGTATGCGGGAGTAGCTCAGTGGTAGAGCATCGCCTTGCCAAGGCGAGGGTCGCGGGTTCAAGTCCCGTCTCCCGCTCCAAACGGCTACTTTGTCGCGTGCTAGCCGTGATGGTCTGAAAGTCGCAGTAGCCAGACTGGTTTTCGTCCAGCCCGGCATTACAATTGTTCAAGATGGCGCGGTACCCAAGCGGTAAGGGAGAGGTCTGCAAAACCTTTATGCGTCGGTTCGATTCCGACCCGCGCCTCCATCCTAATCAATCACTTAGGGCAACATCCCAAGTCAGCCTGAAACCCCCTGTATTGAAAATGTAGATTCTCTTCCCCCGGTAACCTCAATTTGCTGGGGGCGACGAACCTCTCCAACTTCTCTGAACCCGCTGACCTTTAGAGAGCTTGCCCAAAGATGGACGAAGGCAAACGACCACACACCGCCGCGCTGTAATGGGACATGCTGAACAGTGTCTCACCTTGAGATATTTGGAGCGCCGTGCGCCTTCTCAGGCACGTCGATAGGCTTCGGTTGAACCCGTGGGAGGGGCCTTCCACGAAAATCGTGTCGTCATGAGGCTTTTAGCGCCAGCCCCGCGTGCTGTTGTCGAATTGGTAAATTTCTTCTATCAGCCGTTGATTAAGATACCGGCCATGTTCGTGCTCGCGATTTTCGTTTCAAGATCAACAATTCTTCCCTCCAGAACGGCGATCATTTTCGTAAGCGCGTCTGTGGTGGGATTGAACTCGATAGGTCCGATAATCTGCCCATTCGTAAACTCAATCGTTATAACTTGGTTCGGCACATCAATCTCGCGTTTAGTCGCCATTTTCGGATCTTATACCGTGCCCGTGGATCCGCTGTGAACCAACTAGGCACCTCGGCGGCATGATTCCGTGTATTTTTTTTGGGCCTGGTGATATAGCGCGGCTTATCAGATGTTTGACAAATCAAATGGAAGTGAACTACAGTCGTTTATCGATATACTGATCATCGAGCAATATATGCCAAAACGAAAACTTGATCCGTTACCGGCGACCGCGTTCCAAATTATGCTTTCTCTCGCCGATCGCGATCTTCACGGATACGCCATTATGCGGCAGGTTGAAGAGCAGACCGGTGGACGCCTGCGCCTTGGGCCTGGAACGTTGTACAGTTCGATCCAGGCGCTCCTTGAGGCAAAGCTGATCGAGGAGGTTTATCGGTCTGAGGAACCCGAAGACCGACAGGAACGCCGACGCTATTACAGGTTGACCGCTACCGGACGCAAACTTGCGCGATCTGAGGCCGAGAAGATGGCCGACGTTTTGCGTGTTGCTCGAGCCCGAAAAATCTTGAGGGGGGATTATGTCTGAAAAGATATTCACTCGCCTTTTTCGCCTATATCCTTCGAGTTTCCGCAAGGAATACGAGGGCCAGGCGCTCCAACTCATCCGGGACCGCCTCCGCGACGAGACAGGTTTCTTCAAGAGAGCGCGTCTATGGTGGGACCTGGTGGCCGATGTTTTGGCTGGACTCCCGACCGCGTACCGGAATTCCTACACCCTTACAGAAGTAGCGTCGCTTTCGCTCAACGCCACGGGTATTCCTTCCTTCAAAACGCTGGACGACGAGCCCCTTGGGCTCGGTTCGATTCTGGTCGGCGGCACGATATCGCTGATCGTGCTCGCTGCCTTTGCATTTCTGCTAAGTCGGCCGATTGCATACCAGCCACTCTCGGGTTCGAATGGACGGACGTCTCCGATCGAAGCCGTCATGCAGCGCCTCAATCGAGCCCCGGCGACGGATTCGGCGGCGAGCAGTCTTCAGGACGCTGCCACGTCCGCATCAGCACAAATGAGCGAACCGCCGGCACAGCCATCGACGCCAGGCACGTCAACTCCGAACATGTCAGCGTCATCATTGGAGACCGAGATTCCGAACGGCGAGCGAAATCGAATCGTTTCCAGTCAAATGCAGAATCTGAATGAGTACTCCGTCGATCCGAGAAATGCGCCGGCAGCACTTGATGCATTCTCGAAAGGTGACAAGCAGCGAGGTTTTGTCGCTAACGGGCAAGAGTCCGCGAACGGCGCGACAGCAAATGTGCGGAACAGTAGTCAGGATTCGCATACCGTTGTCCAGCAATCCCCGAGGTATTCCGGAACGATTGCGAAGCTAACCCCGACAGTCGCCCTCTCGTACTTGCCTGCCAACCCCGCCGCGGGATCGATGGTTAACCTTACGGCAACGGTACTTGCGGTCGGCACCGGACCGGCACCGACCGGAAACGTGCGCTTTTTCGACGGAACCGCTGTTCTGAATATGGGCAAGCTCCACAATGGCACCCTCACGGTCAAAGGAAAGATACCCAACATTGCGACGCACTCCCTCAGTGCAATCTACGACGGCGATGCCAATTACAGTTCCGCCAGCTCGATTGGGGAAAAGGACTGAAGTCGCTCACGTGACGATGAAGCGCTTGGGTTGGAGAACGCGCTTCGGTCGTGGCATTTCGTTGGCCATGACCGCCGGAATTCTATTCTCAGGTCCGGTACTCCTCCTCGCGCAAGCCGTCACTTCACTGCGGGAGCGCCGCCTGTGGGAGCCGACGGCAAGCCCCTTGCTTTCGACGTTGTCTCGATCCGTGAAGACAAATCTGATCCGACTCCGCAGAACCCTGTGAAGAACGGCCCAACCCCCGATGGCTATCGCCTGAAAGACATGCCGTTGCTTGCGGTCATCCCGGTCGCATATGTCCCATCCCAGGGAACCTTCAATTTTGGCCCTAACCAGATCACAGGCGTGCCGGCCTGTGTCTACTCAATCCGCTACGACGTCGACGCCAGGGTCTCTGAAGTCGACCTGCCCAAGTGGAAAGACCCCACGTTACAAGCCGCGATGCTCCGCGCCATGCTGCAGGCGATGTTCGCCGACCGCTTCAAACTCGCGGTCCACCGCGAGACCAAAGAGGTTCCCATCTATGAGTTGACACGCGGCAGGAAAGGCCCGAAATTCAAACCCCTCTGAGGAGACCGCGCTGGCCGACATCCGGCAGAAGCATCCCGGCGCTGTCATGCTGAACGGCGGCGCGATATTGGTCGTGGGCCCCAATCCCGGCCAGGTAAGGCTTTTTGGCGTGACTATGCCGGGCCTCAGCCAGTTCCTGTCGAACCTGGCTGGCCGCCCCATTCAGGACAAGACCGGCCTTACGAGCAAGTACGACATCACCTACCAGCTTGAGCTGCCCCCGCCCGCGCGGGAGGGCGCCGGCGTCGCCGTATCGCCGGACTTTTTGACTTCGCAGATTCTTAGGCCTTGACTCTGGAGTCAACACCAGAGTGTATGCTTTGGGACA
>DASRRN010000252.1:0-14121 GCA_035695685.1 Acidobacteriaceae bacterium
ACATCGACGTAGCGCATGGTCATACCTGGATCGACGTGGCCGAGTAGTTTCATCAGGACGGGGAAGCTGACCCCTGAGCGAAGCATCTCGGTGGCGTAGGTATGCCTGAACTGGTGGGGGACGATCCGCGTAGAGAGTCCGCGCACTTTCGCGGACCATTTCCATCATGTCGACGCATTCACACCGCAGCGACACGCTTAACTCACGAGCCTGTTTCGACCGCATCCATAAATTGCCGCACGGTCAGAATTGGAATGCCTTCATACGAGCTGAGCTGAAGCAGGTGCCGGTCACCGCTAACGATGCAGTTCGCTTCCCCTGCTGCTGCGCATTCAAGGACACGATTGTCGTCAGGATCATCCTTTATGACCTCAAGAATAACGGTGGGCTTTACTACCATTGCGCTGCTCTGCAGTTGTGCCCGTACCAGGTCCGCATCATTGGGCGATAGCCCGAATTTAAGGCGGAGCTTTTCGTCGAGTTCATCGAGCAGAGCAGGGGAGGTCACCAGCAGAAACGACTGCAAGAGGGCGAGATCGAGAAAGGTACCGGGCAATCCACCAACATGAGCGCTGAGATGAAAACGTTGGTGTCAGCAACGACGCGAACCATCAGCGCTTTTCGCGCCTGTATTCATCAGACAGACGCTCCACGTCCGACTCGCTGGTGATGCCCAGGGCCTCGCCCCTGGCACGGGTGCGTTTTAGCATCGCATCCCACTCCGCATCTCCTGCCATATAGCGCCGCAGTGCTTCCCGGAACAACTCACTCATGGTGCGGTGCTCCCTTTGGGCAAATTCCTGCGCCTTAACCAGTAGGTCAGGGGGTAGGGTGATGGAAACGGTCTTGGCGGTACGCATACCGTTACACTGTAAAACATTGACAAACAATGTCAAGTATCACGTCAGGTGGTCCCATTCTGGTTGGCTGAGAGCGCTCTCCGAGGGCACTTTGAATTGCTGCTTTCGGCTAACCCGGGGCTAACCCGGGGACGGGTCACCTCGTTTCGGAAGCAATGTGGTGATTGCCGATCGTGCCCTGAATATCAGGCGCTGCTCTATTTCGTCCACCGTAGGGCCTTCGAGAATGCCTTGCACTCCATCACCCTCGCACAGACTGGTCAAGGACTCGACCGCGCTGTCATCGATGCTTTCGTGCACGCGGCTGAAAATCGGTCAACTTGGTCAAGGAACCTAGCCCAAGAATGCTTGGAGGTAGTGTGCGTTCGTGCATCTCTGACACAACCTGGGGACTGACACAACCTGGGGACGGACGGAACGTAACCTCTACTTCTGTAACTTCAATTATCACGTAAACGACCTGTCCCGTTCCCAGGTTAGAAAGCTTAGCCCCGTCCTGCCCATAAAACTCCAGCGTCGAGCTTTACCTATCATGGATGTCGGCGAATAGGTCCGATACAATCGGCCATGGTCAGATCCAGGAAGCTGCCACCCTACAAGGCGTCCGTAGTCTTTCGAGCGGGACCCGTCGAAGCTGAAAGTGGTTCTCCGGACATCGACGTCTTCGGTATCATGCTCAAGGAATCGGAGAAGTTCTGTAAGCGACTCGGCTTGCACAAGGACCTCATCCTAAAGATCGTGCGAACCGACAGCGACTGGGCATTCATCCTAAAGGTTGACGCACTGCTTGAGGCCGCAGCGAAGCACATCATTCACCACGGTCTTCAGATTCAGTTACTCAAGCGGACGCAGCGGAATGAAACCCTGAACGAGTTCATCGACTCTTTGTCGATGAATGGGCGCACATCCCTCGTGACGCTCCTCGAAGCTGCTTGTCTGCCGGACGAAGAACTCAAGTTCCTTGAGATCGCGCGTATCGTCAGGAACGCCTATGCCCACAACATCAAATACGCTGACATGAGTTTGGTCGAACTGCTAAAGACTCGCAATGACAAGGCCAAGCTCCTTAAACACCTTAGCGGGATCAGAGAATACGACGAAGCCAAGCTGCTCACTGACTATGAAAAGGACCCGATGTTCTTCCGGTTCTGCATCATCAGTTCAGCGATGCGGTTCGTGTTCTTCGCTTACCATCTGACGGCGAGGAAGAAGAAGAGATCGCGCAATTGGACGACAACCAGGTGACAGGCAGGACGTACCCCGAACTGGTGGGTTACGTCCCGTCTGTTGGTTGTCACCTGATTGTCGTCCAGCCTCACGAGGGACACCCTTGCTGTTCAGCTAACACTTCCGATTGAGTGTGTAGAGGACTTTCGCCCCCAAATGACTGCGCCCTGCCTCGGCTCACCGAGGAAAGCGTGGACCGGCAGGCCCGCGCTCCATATAGAGATGGAACAACTGTTAGAAATCCAGTCGCATCGACACCTGGCCGGAACGCGCTCCGCCAAAGTCTGATCCAATCGTGTTGCTGATCAAACCGAAGCTTGGTGAGCTGATATTCATGTTTGGATCCCCGAGGTTGGTGTGGTTCAGGACGTTGGTAAACGTACCTTCCGCTCGCAAGTGAACCCGCTCGGTAATCGGAAACACTTTGCTAAGTCCGCTCGAAAGGTTCACCGTCCCTGGACCGGCGATCGAGCCAACCTGCGCATTGCCGAAGCGCCCAATTGGTAGCGGGACTGGACCCTTACCGCTGCCAGTAGTGCAGGCGGTCCCGGGAGTCCAGCCCGGATATCCGGGGCACGTCAGACTTAAGGGGTTGGCCCAAAGGTAGCG
Organism: Acidobacteriaceae bacterium; assembly: GCA_035695685.1. GTDB lineage: Bacteria > Acidobacteriota > Terriglobia > Terriglobales > Acidobacteriaceae > PALSA-350. The sequence goes on from DASRRN010000252.1 coordinate 2,697, forward strand.
GGTGCGATTCGCAGGTTTGGTGCTCGTGCTGAATACCCGATCGGCGGCCTGGTTGCGGTGACCCCCGTCAAAACCTGTATTTGTGCCGTCCAACCCCGAACCGGTTCCGGAGGGATCCCCCTGACCGTCTGGGAAGTATGGCGATTCGAACGGACCCGACTGCCAGAGAAAGATGTTTGCCAGCCGCCAGCCGCCTACTGCCAGGTCGGCAAAACGGTTCATGGAGGATCCGAATTGCTTCCCGCGGCCGAGCGGCAGGTCATACACCATGGTCGAATTCCAGCGGTTGCGGCGAGTGCCGTAGACATTCCCGAAGTCTTCATGGCGATCGAGGATCGAAGTCGCGCGGTTTCCACCGGTTTCACCGGCAAACCCGCCGTTATTGGCGGGCCCCTCATTATCGGCAAGCGCTTTCGCGAAGGTGTAGGAGGAGTTGACTTGCAGACCCTTCTGGAAGCGGTGAGAGAACTCTGTTTGGAATGACTGGTAGCTTTCGTTCGATCCGGTTGCGCGCGTGTTGATGCGGCCCCAGTTGGGAAAGAGTCGCGAGGTTATTGGCGCGTTTGCGGCCGACAGCGTACTGGAAAAGGGCAAGGTGTTTTCATCCGGCGCCCAGACCAGTTGATGTGTCTCCGACCCGATATAAGAAAGCCGCAATGCATATCCCACCCCAAAAGAGTGGTCGACGCTTAAGGACCACTGCTCGGTATAGGGGTCCTTCCAATTGGGGCTATTCGCGGTACCGAAGTAGTCCTGGCCATAGTTCGTGGTGCCGCCACTGTTACCCGCCCCGGCGTAGATATTGGGCCATTGGTAACCGACGGTGTGTGTCGTTGTATTCAAGGTGTTGGTATATTGCGTGGTCTGGGCCTGCAAGGTGCCGGTAAGAGAATAGAAATTGGCGCCCAGCAGGGTGATGTTGTACATGCCAAAGCCGCCGCGGAGCACGGTCTTTTCATTGTTGAACGGCAGGTAGGCAAATCCGAATCGTGGCATAAACCGCAGGTGCGGGTACTTCTTCAAGCCGGCGGGATAGCCTGCCTGGCTATTGGAGAGCACGGGCATGCAGGGTACTCCGTTGATTACCGCGCCGCCGGTGGTGGTCCCATAGGGCGTACATGCGTTAGCGCTTGCCAGAAAAGCCGTGGCCAGCACGCTTGCGTATCCGGTGGGGTAGATCGACGCGCCTGAGCCAGCTACGCTGGGAAGGAAATTACCGATATCTCCATGGGCATCGGAGTAGCCAGGATGCAGCTCATAGCGTACGCCGTAGGTCAAAGTCAGCCTGGGGCTTGCCTTCCACTGGTCCTGACCAAAGAAATGATAGTGGGTGGATCGTCCGTCGTTGTCTTCCTGCACGACGTCATAAAAAGTTTGATAGGGCAATCCAGAGAGGTAGTCGGCAAAGTCTACTCCAGTGAAAAGGCCGGCGCTGTTCTGGGTGTTGTACTGGAAGGTGCCGTAATTATCGGAGCCGTTGAAGCCAAGTGGCGTGATCGCCCCCAGCCTGCGAATGTCAGCGCCAAACCGGAACTGATGTTGCCCTTTCGTCCAGCTCAATGCGTCGGTATAGACATAGGTATTCGATTTTGTCAGCGAGCTCAGCCGATCCGCGTTCAGTGCGCTGATGTTGTTGAAGGAAACCTGCGGCAAGCCGTTGTAGAAGAGGTTCTGCAACCCAGTCAGACCTAGTCCTTGCGTGAATGCTTTTCCATCGAAGCTATTGGACGTTCCGGTTGTATAAAGTGTGTAACCGAATCCAAACTCATTGATGATGTTTGGCGCGATGGTATAGTTCGCGCTGATCTTGAGTACGCGGTTCTGATTCGTGTTCTGTGCTGAGGGCACTAGTAGCGGCTCCGGAGTGTTGGTGGGAAAATTCTTCCAGGTAAACCGCCCCCATACCAGAAGCTTTTGATTGGAGCCGAAGTACTGATCGCCACGAATGTCGAATTGATTGGAGTGTCCGCTGGAGTCCTTGTTGGTGACGTAGTTGGCCACGCCATTGTCGGTATAGGTAGTGGGATCGCCAACATTCGGATCGGGATAAAACTTGAGAAGCATGGCCGCGGCCCCATTGACCGCAGGCAAAGCCGTACCGTAGCTGCCACCGGTAAAGGGATTGGTAAGCCCGGTGAATCCGGCTGAGGAGTATTTTGAGAAATCCCCCGCCTTCATCAGGGTGCTGGGGACAACATAGGCTTCGGTTTTCTGCGAAGGATGCTGCCATCCCTCGAACGCCCCAAAAACGAAGGTCTTATTGTGGCCGTCATAAAAGTGGGGAATTACGACCGCTGAGCCGAAGCTCCCGCCATAAGTATTGCTGACCAGCTTCGGCTTCGTCTTGGTCGTGGGAAAAGTATATGGGATGGCATCCAAAGAGGCATCCTGGTGATACCAGAACGCCGACCCATGCATTTTATTGGTGCCGGCTTTGGAAATCACCGTGATCTCGCCCGGCTGACCAAACTCGGCATTGTTCATGGCGCCATCGGCACGCAGTTCAGAGATGGATTCTGTCGACGGAAATGCATCTGCAATCGGCGAGTTGTTGGTCGAGTTTTGGACGGTGATTCCGTCGACGGAAACTTCCGTCTGGAACGGCAGCCCGCCCTGCAGGGAAAACGAGGTATGGTCCGCCTGCACCCCAGGCAATGTCCCGACGATGTTCAGGGCACTGGTACCGGTCGCGCTGGCGCGGGTATTTACAGGCAGATTCGCAGCCTCCGCCGCTGTATACACGGCGCTGATCGCCGGCGTGTCCGTATTGATCGGAGGAATTGCGTCGGCAGAAACCCGGACTTCCTGTTGGACGCTTCCTACGGTCAGGCTAACGTCGATGCGTAGCTGTTGGCGTGCCGTGAGAATAACGTCAGTGGTAGCCCATCGCTCAAACCCCGCGGCAGATACTCCCACGGAATAGCGTCCAGCCTTTGCATCGATAAACTGATACTCCCCGGTGCTGCTCGAATCCGCCGTGCGGATGGAACCCTCATCCAGATTTGTAAGCGTGACGGTCGCGGCAGGGACCACCGCGCCAGCCTTATCCATAACGGTTCCGATAATGCTGCCCTGGATAGACTGTGCCACAGTGCGGGAACCAGCCAGGAAAAATACGATTAACAACAAAAGGGCTGCGACGGCAGTGGTAGATACCGCCACGTTTGTGCGGACGCTGCTAGAGGGGGAATTCATGATGTCGGGTCTCCTGAATGCAACCGTTAGGCTGCTCAAATAACACAACTTGTTTGCCGCAATAGCCTCGTGAACCGTGAACGCGTCCACTAATGCTCCTTGCTGCACATGAAAGCGGTTACATCTGCTGATGGCATCCTGAACCAGGGAGATTGAGCCTTGTAGACTGCGCCTGTAGAGGCAGAATAGGCGTCATTTTTCTATACCGCTATCAAAAAGTGGAAAAAGTGGACGTCGTTCTCTTCATTTTTAACTAAACAAAGTCGAACACTGAGTGTCGAGGTTAGCCTTACCTGTGTGCCGGAATGCTGGGTCGGTTGTTCAACTGCGCGGTCTGAGTGCTGACGCAGTGCCTTGTGGTCGGTGGATGAGTTGCCTGGGCAGGATCGCGCTTCCTTTTCTGAATTGCGATGTCCCGTTTGACGCGTATCTTAGAGCGCCCTTGGGCGAGGAGAAGGAAATGGAGACGAAAGTACTCGGCCGGCATGCTGGGAGGGTCACCCACCGTGAATTGAGACGAACTCTCGGTCCGTGGCAACTCTGGGGCATCGCAGTTGGCCTGGTGATATCCGGGGAATATTTTGGTTGGAGCTATGGTTGGGCAACCGCCGGCACACTTGGGTTTGTAGTGACATCACTGTTGGTCGCAGCGATGTACGTAACATTCATTTTCAGTTTCACTGAGCTTACGACGTCGATCCCTCATGCTGGAGGCCCGTTTGCATATGCACGCCACGCATTTGGTTCGTTCGGTGGATACCTCGCTGGTGCAGCAACTCTTATCGAGTTTATTTTCGCGCCGCCGGCGATTGCATTGGCAATTGGCGCATATTTAAATGTTCAGTTCCCAGCCTTGCCGCCAAAGCACGCTGCAATGGGGGCATTTCTGGTCTTCATGGCGCTGAACATCATCGGGGTGCAAATTGCTGCTGCTTTCGAACTTGTCGTAACCTTGCTGGCAATCCTTGAGTTGCTCGTGTTCATGTGTGTGGTATCACCAGGCTTCTCAGTCCATCATTTTGTCAGGGGCGGCTGGGCTGGGATGGACCACTTCAGTGCCCATGCGCTGCCAGGAATGTTTGCTGCAATCCCCTTTGCGATCTGGTTTTTCCTGGCAATTGAAGGTGTGGCAATGGCAGCTGAGGAAGCAAAGGACCCAAAGCGCTCTATACCGATTGCTTACATCACTGGAATCTGTACACTGCTGGCACTCGCGATTGGCGTGATGTTATTTGCAGGCGCCGCCGGCGACTGGACCAAGCTCTCCAATATTAACGACCCTTTACCACAGGCCATGAAGGTTGTCGTCGGCGCTAAAAGCGGATGGCTTCGTATGCTTGTTTGGCTTGGCCTGTTTGGACTGATAGCGTCCTTTCATGGAATTATCTTGGGATACTCCAGACAAATTTTTGCCCTGGCGCGCGCTGGATATCTGCCCCATTTTCTCGCACGCGTACATCCGCGCTTTCAAACGCCATACCGTGCGATTCTGGCAGGCGGCATTGTAGGTATCGCAGCGATCTACAGCGACCAGCTGATCACCTTTGGCGGGCACACGCTAACCGCGAATATCGTTACCATGTCAGTGTTCGGAGCAATTCTCATGTATATCATCAGCATGCTTGCGCTCTTTCAATTACGCAGGACAGAACCAGAAATTGAGCGACCCTTCAAGGCGCCAATGTTCCCCTATTTTCCCGGATTTGCACTTGTCTGCGCACTCATCTGCATGGGGAGTATGCTGTACAGCAACCCGCTGGTTGCCGTTGTTTTTGCAGGTCTCTTGTTTTCCGGATACGTCTACTTCCATCTAACCCGGCGGCAGCGCGCAGCGGCTCCACTGGACACACTGCTGGAATCGAACCAGGAACTTCAATCCGAGCACGGCATAGAATAGCCGGGTGCATGTAATGGCGTACACGCAAATTGGCGGCAACTGTACCTACCGGTTCGACGACCTCAAAATGCTAATGGCTAAGGCCAGCCCGGCTCGGTCAGGAGACTCCCTTGCGGGTATTGCGGCCGGCACGGAAAAGGAGCGCATGGCCGCTCAAATGGCTCTCGCCGAGGTTCCGCTTGCGCGCTTTCTTGAGGAAGCACTGGTGCCGTATGAGGAGGATGAAGTCACGCGGCTCATTTTTGATAGCCACGATCGCGATGCGTTTATTCCAATCAGCCACATGACGGTTGGCGACTTCCGGGATTGGTTGTTGAGTTCGAGTGTAGATGGCGACGCCCTTACCAGCGTAGCGGCGGGGATTACTCCCGAGATGGCGGCAGCGGTATCCAAGCTGATGCGCAATCAGGACCTGATCCTCGTCGCCCAGAAGTGCCGCATAGTAACTCGGTTCCGCAATACGATCGGACTGCCCGGCCGTTTATCAGTTCGCCTGCAGCCCAATCATCCGACCGACGATGTCAGAGGAATCGCCGCCTCGATGTTGGATGGACTGCTTTATGGCTGTGGCGATGCGGTCATTGGTATCAATCCGGCGACAGACAGTCTTCCCGTAATCATCACGTTGTTGAATATGGTGGATGAGTTTCGAGCGCACTATGAGGTGCCAACACAGTCCTGCGTGCTGACCCATGTGACCAACACCATTCAGGCGATCGAGCAAGGCGCACCAGTTGATCTCGTTTTTCAATCCATCGCGGGGACGGAAAAAGCCAATGCTAGTTTTGGTTTCAATCTTGCGTTGCTTCGAGAGGCCCAGAGTGCGGCCCGGTCGCTGAATCGGGGCACCGTCGGCACAAACGTAATGTATTTTGAGACAGGACAAGGGAGTGCGCTTTCTGCAAATGCCCACCACGATGTTGACCAGCAGACTTGTGAGGCGCGCGCCTATGCCGTGGCCCGCGCGTTCCAACCATTGCTCACAAATACCGTGGTTGGATTTATCGGGCCTGAGTATCTATACAACGGCAAACAGATCATCCGTGCCGGGTTAGAAGATCACTTCTGCGGAAAAATACTTGGAGTGCCGATGGGCTGTGACATCTGTTACACCAACCATGCCGAAGCAGACCGGGATGATACGGACGTTTTACTCACCTTGTTGGTCGTGGCCGGTGTTCATTTCATCATGGGTGTTCCCGGAGCCGATGACATCATGTTGAACTATCAAAGCACCTCGTTCCATGACGCTCTGTATGCCCACCGAATACTTCATCTGGGACGTGCACCAGAGTTCGAAGAATGGCTCCGGAAAATGGACATTACCGACAAGCGCGGTGACCTGAATCAGGTTCCACCCGGACGGCTATTGCTGCATGCGACGAGTTTGCTGAAGGGCGAATGAGCAAGCAGATTATTGAAAATCCGTGGCTGCAACTCAGGCGCTTTACACACGCGCGCATCGCTCTCGGGCGTGTTGGAGATAGTTTGCCGACGCGCCAGTTGCTCGATCTCGGGCTAGCCCATGCACTAGCTCGCGATGCAGTCCACGAGACCCTGAAGACCGGCGTCATTATACGACAACTAAAGGATGCCAGCCTTGATGCCGTGTACACGCATAGCGCGGCGCCAGATCGTACACACTATCTCCGCCGCCCCGATCTTGGGCGCAAGCTCGATGAGGCCAGCTACCGTCGCTTACGGAACTTGGAGCCGAGTCAACGGCCGGATTTGGTTTTTGTGATCGCTGATGGCCTGTCAGCGGTTGCCGCAGAACGCCACGCCTTGCCTGTCTTACATCTGGTGCGTGCGCAACTACCTGGATGGCAGATTGCGCCCGTTGTGGTTGCCGAGCAGTCGCGCGTGGCGCTCGGCGATGAGATCGGCGAAATTTTGAATGCGGAGCTACTGGTGATCATGCTTGGAGAACGTCCAGGGCTAAGTTCGCCGGACAGCCTTGGTATTTATGTTACGTACTTGCCACGCGTGGGCCGTACTGATGCCGAGCGGAACTGCATTTCCAATGTGCGCCCGGAAGGTCTTTCGTATGAGGCAGCTGCGTACAAATTGCACTTCCTACTTACCAGCGCCAGGAAACTGCGCGTGACGGGCGTTCAACTCAAAGATGGCAGTGACCCTGACCCATTGAGTACAGCATCAGAATTTGAGAAGCACCGCATCGCCCGGCCTGCTCTTCCTGCAGAGAAGATGGGGCCCTGAGAATTGGGTCAAGCCCAACGCCGGCGTCCTTCCGAGTCCGAATGACCCGCGGCCCGTCCATAAAAGGAAAAGGAAGTCTCACTGGCTCAATTGGGTGCGAAAGGCGGGGGCCTTCCTAAGGCAAGCTGCCACAATCGTCTCCTAAATATACATTCTTGTAGCAGGCTCACGGGTATAATTTGAGCCACGCCCATGAAAGCACCAGATACTACGAGCCGCCTCTCAGGCTCTCCCGGCCGCTTCCTGCAGGAAGTGCCGTCTTCTGAAGGCTACCGTTCCCGCCTCGCCACGGATGCGGATGTACATGCTGCAAATCTAACTGGATGGAACCAACTTTATGATCAGCTCACGCCCGGACAATTTCACGGAAGCATCAGTGAACTCTGGATGGGGAAGCTGCAAGTATTTCGCGAGGTTACGAGTCACGCGGTGCGGCAGTCATGTCAAATATGGCCGAATTCCTGGTGGTTTGGAATCCCGCTGAACGATGGCGACTTGAGCAAGGTAGGAATCTCATGCATTGACAAAGACGCAATCGCTGTCCGGTCGGGAGGCACTGAGTTCCAGCTACTCACACCCAATAATTTTGGGATTCTCGGCATCGTGGTTGAGCAACAGGAACTGGCCGAGTACGTGCAGACGACGGAACACGTATCTCTATCGCCCTCTTCCTTTAACGGAAATTTATTGCGCATTGGACAGATCCGACGGACGGGCCTACAGAGGCTGTTTCAGCAAATGTTGATCGAGGTGTCCTACTCGTCACAACTACTATTACACCAATCCTCCCGGCACGCGATTCGCTCCTCGGTCTTACAGGCGCTGTCGGAGGTCTGCTCTATGCAGGTGCGTCCAGACAGGCCAAGTTCCACCCATATCAGCCAACATTCGCTGGTTTGCCGGATACGGGAATACGTCGTAAGTAGGGGCGAAGACCCCGTCGCCATATCGGATATCTGCCGCGATTTTTATGTCAGCAGACGAACGCTGCAGAATGCATTTCACAGTGTTGTTGGGATGAGTCCAGTGGCATATCTTCGGGCAGTTCGTTTGAATGGGGTTCGTCGCATGTTGCGAGATCATAGCTCAGGAGTCACCTGCGTCCAGGATGCGGCTGCGCGGTGGGGATTCTGGCATTTAAGCCAGTTTGCTTGTGATTATAGAAAACTGTTCGGGGAGCGCCCGTCGGATTCTCTCCGCCATCGTTGCGACTACAAAGGGATTCATTAGCAGGTCGTCAGAGGAGGCTCGCGGTTAGCGACCCTCTGGGATCGATGGTTTGTTTATTCAGCAGCGATTGTGCGCATGAATATAATGAAGAAGTCACAAAAAAGTGATGAGGCCTCGATCAGGCCGCCTTTCCATACATCTCACTCTCCCTGATTCGTGTCTTACCATCTTCCAGTGAATGCGTGGCAGCAAATCTGGCGCACTACGGCTCGCGCTTGACTTACTCTAGAGTCACAGGGGTTCTGATGAGAGGAATGAAAAGCAGACGGGACTTCCTACGCATGGCCGCAACCTCGACAGGAGCCGCAGCCGGTGTGGCGATGGTGCCGTCCAGCATTCGCAAGGCGCTCGCGATCCCCGCCACTAAGGCTACCGGCACCATCAAAGACGTTCAACACGTGGTGATCCTGATGCAGGAAAACCGTTCGTTCGATCATTATTTCGGGAGCATCCGGGGCGTACGTGGCTTCAACGATCCCCGGCCGGTCTACATGCCGAATGGCAAGCCTGTCTGGTATCAGCCACCTGCCTCGGTCCATACCAGCCACTACAAGGCGAGAGGCTTAAGCCCCGACGCGCCTCATGTGCTGCCGTTTTATCTGAATCCCCAGGCCACAACTGAGCATTCGCCCGGCACGGACCATGGTTGGAGCAGCGGTCATCTCGCCTGGAACCACGGTAAATACAACCAGTGGGTCAACCAGAAGCAGGATGTGTTGACGATGGGGTACTTGAAGCGCCAAGACCTCAGTTTCCACTATGCGCTGGCGGACACCTTCACCCTTTGTGACTCTTATCACTGCTCGGTCCACGCCAACACCGCACCCAATCGCATTTATTTGTGGTCGGGCACAATCGATCCCAGGAATGTTTACGGAACCAGGCTTAATGGTCCCGGCTTGGATGAGCGCGCTCACACCAATGGCTATACCTGGACGACTTATCCGGAGCGCCTTGAAGCTAATGGCATCAGCTGGAAGCTCTATCAGGGCGGTACAGGAGAACCGGGCACGCCCACCGACAACTACACCGATAACTCGCTGGAGTTTTTCGTCAACTATCAGGTAAAGGAGGGAGCATCTCCAATCAGCCCGCTAGTGACGAAAGGAGTGTCCAACCACACACTGATCGAATTCCGTGAAGACATTCTTAATAACCGGTTGTCCCAGGTTTCATGGATAGTCGCACCGTATAAGTACAGCGAACATCCGGAGGCCAGTCCCACCGATGGCGCACACTACATCAACCTGGTGCTCGAAGCCCTGACCGCCAACCCCGAGGTCTGGAGCAAGACTGTCTTGTTTCTCAACTACGATGAAAACGATGGTCAGTTCGACCACATCGTACCGCCCATGCCGCCGCTAACGAGCGAGCTTAACGCACAAGGCACGGTGTCAAAAGACCTTCTCGAGAGCCTCGGCGATGAAATTCTCGACCTGGATAACTACCCCGGCAATAGGCGTCCGCTGATTCCCGGCGCCGATCCCGGAGGACGGCAGCCCATCGGTTTGGGACCGCGGGTCCCCATGCTTATCATCTCGCCTTGGACCAGCGGCGGATGGGTGTGTTCGCAGGTCTTCGACCATACGTCCGTATTGCAGTTCCTGGAGGCTCGGTTTGAGATTCCCGAGCCGAATATAAGCGCGTGGCGCCGTGCTGTCTGCGGTGATCTGACATCCGCCTTCGATTTTTCCGGTTCGTCCCGGCCCGGCGTCATCCGTTTTGAAGTGCCGAGACCTGTGGCCTCCCTTCATCGGCCGTACCAGGTTCCACCCACCGAATCGATGCCAGCCCAGGAGCCGGGTACTCGCAAGGCACGGGCTTTGCCGTATGAACTGTTTGCACACTGCCGCCTGAGAGACGAAGAAGCGGAAACCATCCGCGGGAAAGTCTGGATTGACTTTGCAAATACAGGTAGGGCTGGCGCGGCGTTTTACGTGTATAACGGCAAGAAACCGGACCACAACCCACGGCGCTATACGGTCTCGGCCGGAGAAGTGCTTTCCGATTACTGGGAAACCGCCGACGCCCAGGGAGCCTATGAACTTACCGTGCATGGTCCGAATGGTTATCTCTGCCAGTTCCGTGGCAACACAGATGAGGCTGCGTCTCAGGGCAATGCACACCCTGAAGTCAAGGTGCGCTACGACGTCGTGGAGGGAAATATACTTCTTTCGCTGTCGAATTTCGGTTCAGCACCCTGCGGCATGAAAGTAACAAATGCTTACGGCCAGAATGCCCCGCATATCTATTCGGTTGCGTCCAGAGCTAGTGTGGAAGATCACTGGTTACTGACGGCCAGTTCGGGCTGGTATGACCTCTCCGTCACTTCCGCGGAAGCGCCTGAGTACTTGCGACGCTTCGCCGGCCATATTGAAACCGGACGCCCCAGCATCAGCGACCCGGCCGGCCTCAAAGGCCGATAAGAGGCGGTCAACAGCCGCGGAATAATGTTCTAAGTCCCGACAGGAGGCAGTTTCCCGCCCGGCGCTCATTTGCGAGCCACCGAAGTAGCCATTTCTTTACCGGAAACGACCATGTTGATCCGTCGCAGCTCATCCGCTAAATATGCGCGCTCACGATTTGCTCAGCAGCTTTGGCGGCCAACTCATCGAGCCTCTCTTTAGATTGATCTATGACTTCCGCAACTGGACGAATAACCGGCTGTTCGGACATGTGACTCTGAAGTCGGGTTTGGGTAAATTGCTCGCAGCCAGGGCACGGGGCGGTCAAGTTACCTATAATCCCGTTTCAAGTAAGCCGCTCGCGCGGCGGACGCTACGCGTGCCGACAATCAGGCATTTTCTTATGCGTAGAACCTTCATTGCTGGAGCATAATGGAGGCATCGTGATCTGCTGCTTCTCTCAACGATACCGTTCCCA
>DASRRN010000253.1:0-5114 GCA_035695685.1 Acidobacteriaceae bacterium
CCCAGGCCGGTGTAAACCTGTTCCAGGCGATCGCTGACCTGCTTGAATGATTCTCCCAGCCGGGCCTCCAACGTACCCTGCAGCTTCTCGTCCACCGTCTGCCGCATTTGCTCCAGCTTCTTTTCGTTTTCCACCTGAATATTGAACAGCCGGGCGTCCACTGTGTTTCGCATCTCCGCCAGCTCGGCCTGCTGCATCTGGGAAATGCCGGTAAGGGTCGACAACACGCTATCGCCGAGATTCCTGAAAGAATTAGCAGTCTCCTCGCGCAATTGGGAGAGATTTCCATCGACACCCGATTGCAACATCCGGATCACGCTTGAAATGGCATCCGTTTGTTGGCCCTGAAGGGTGTGGGTTTGCAGGATCGTTGAATCCAGGGAAGACTTGAACTCCACCAACCTGGTCGATAGCTCATCCTGCAGCTTGCCGGACGAAGCAGCGATGGCCTGGGTTAGCCCATCGACCTTGTGTGCGGATTCGGTGGTAAAGAAATCGAGACGGTGCTCCATTCCCGAGCGAAGAAGCTCAAGCTTCTGATCGTTCAATCTGGTAAACCCTTCTACCTTGCCGGAGACAGAGTCTCCGATTCCGGTCAGCGAGCTCACCACCTCGCTGCGAAGACCCTGGGCGAGGGCGGTCTGCTCCAGACGGGTCCGAGCGACCTCATCGCGTGCGGAACGATCCGCCTGTTCCCCACGCGCCTGCAGCCAATCGATACGGTTGAGGACTGCCGACTGGTCAATCGCTCTGCCCGTGAGATCCGAAAGCTTACGTACTTGTAAGAGAACGACCAGCGCCAGGAGGCAACTGATGGCCAACATACTAATGATTGTTACAGTGTCCATTTAATCTCCCTTTCCGGGCCAAATCATGGAGTGTCTGTGTGGGCTAGAGCGGTTTAACAATTACTGTGGCCCGACAAAAGGCCGCGAGGAGTGGTTTTCCTTGGGAGAAAACCACGAAAAGGTCCTTTGCTTCGGTCTACACCAATTGTTAAACCGCTTTATCCCTCGCGAACGATTGCGGCTAAATCCTGACGGACGCTTTGCGCCCGCGGGGGTAGAGGGAACGGCAGTGAGTCCGCCAGACCAAGGGGCAGATATTCGTCGAGATACCAGTCCACAAATCGCCGTATTCCATCTTCGATGGGGATCCGCGGGCTATACCCTGTAACGGCTTTTAGTTTCTCGACACGGGCCTGGGTTTGGTAGACGTCGCCCGGCTGCATGGGCATGAGGTGAATGTCCGCCGGCCTGCCCAGGCAAGATTCGATGGTGCGCACTAAGTGGAGTAACTCAACGGGCTGTTGGTTCCCTATATTGCAGAGACGCATCGGAGCTTGGGCGCCCGGTCCACCCGCTTTATCCCAGTGCGGGGGCAGGGGCAGCAGTCGAGCAATTCCCTCTACGATATCGTCGACAAAGGTGAAGTCGCGCTGCAGGCGGCCGAAATTATAGAGCTCAATGACGCGGCCGCCCATGATCGCATCAACAAATTTGAAGACTGCCATATCCGGACGGCCCCACGGACCGTAGACCGTGAAAAACCGCAGGCCGGTCGTCGGAATGTGAAAGAGGTGGCTGTAGGCGTGGGCCACAACCTCGTTGCTTTTCTTGGTCGCCGCGTAGAGGCTGACCGGATAATCGGTGGAGTCTTCCTCGGCAAAGGGGATCTTATTGTGAGAGCCGTAGACAGAGCTGGAAGACGCGAATACGAAATGGCGGCAAGTACAGGCGCGGACGCCTTCGAGTACATTGACGAAGGCGACGAGATTGCTGGCCACATATTCATCCGGACTGGTGATCGACCGCCTTACTCCGGCCTGCGCGGCCAAATGAATCACGGCTTCAAAGTCGCCGTTGCGGAAAAGGCTTTCCACGCGTGCTTTGTCGGCCAGGTCAAGGGGAAAGAACCAGAATCGCGGTCCGATGCAGAGCTTGCGAAGCCGTGCGTCCTTGAGCCTGGGGTCGTAATAGTTGTTCAAGTTGTCTACACCCACAACTTCAAATCCATCCGCGAGCAGGCGGTGGACGAGATGCGCACCGATGAAACCGGCCGCGCCGGTAACTAAAATTCGCTTGTCTCTTGGCGACTTCATCATTTTTCTCTCTCCCTTACAGCGGTCTAACAATTACTGTGGCCCGACAAAAGGCCGCGAGGAGTGGTTTTCCTTGGAAGAAAACCACGAAAAGGTCCTTTGTTTCGGTCTACACCAATTGTTAAACCGCTTTAGCGCGAGCCGGCCACCGTGATACGCAAGCAACGCCCGAGTTACTTCCTGCGTGCAGGGATCCGATGGGTTGGTGACCGATGAGATAATCCTCGGTGTTGTCAGGGTGAGTCAGTACGCTCCCTGTCCGGTTAACACCACCCTGGCGGTACGCGCCAGGATATGAAGATCGAGCCAAGGAGACCAATTGCGAACGTAATAACTATCGAGCCGAACCCGGTCCCGGCGGCTTACAGCATTCCGCCCGGAGACTTGCCACAGACCGGTCAGGCCCGGGTTCACTCGGCAATACAACGAGAAATTCTGTCCGTACGCAGCTACTTCTTCTTCCACAATCGGACGGGGGCCGACCAGGCTCATTTCCCCCCGCAATACATTCCAGAGCTGGGGTAATTCATCGAGGCTGGTTTTCCGTAAGAGCCTGCCCACACGCGTAATGCGAGGATCACGCCGCAGCTTGCGGTCCCGTTGCCACTCGTCGCGCAGGGCCCCATCATTAGCCAGGGCATCCTGCAGCAGCTGGTCGCCATTGACTTGCATCGTCCGGATCTTCCAGATGCGAAATGTCGAGTGATCGCGGCCGACACGGCGATGACCATAAAAAATAGGGCCCGGGGATTCCAGTCTCACCAGCATGCCAACCAGCAGAACGGTGAGCGCTACCATGGGGATGGTCAGGCCTACGACCAATAGGTCGATCGCCCGCTTGGTCATTCTGGGGAGAGGAAGAAGCAGATCTCTTTTCACCTCGAATGCTAAACACCCACCTAATTGGCAGGCGTCCACGGTGAGGCTGTAGGGAGCCGTGGAGCTATGCATCATCAGCAGGCGAGGAAATATGCTTTCGAATTTCTCCAGATCTTGCAGCAGTTTGCCGGAACCTTCGTCAGGCAGAGCGATCATGGCCCGCTCCACTCCCCACGCTCTCACCGAAGCGGCGAGCCGAATATCAAGAACCGGGAGGCTGTGCCTGGGGCGAACGGCGTGGGAGGACGAAAGAATGACTACCGGCCTCAGTCCAATTTCCGGATGTATCTCCAGTTCGCGGATGATCTCGACCGATTCATCGCCGGTATGAAAGACGGCAACCGGGATCCCCCACCATGAGCTATGGCAAATTACCCCCCGCACCAGGGACCGCAGCAAGGGGGTCATGATCATGGCTACTATCCACCATAAGAGAAGAACCCGGCGGGGATAATCATCGAAACTTCGGGTGACAATGATCGCTCCGGTGATTATCAGAAAACTAAGAGTGAGGGCAAGACCAAGACGGCGGAGCTCGGTTACCGCGTTATGGATGACGCCTGGGTAAAGATGAGAGGAGAAAAATATGGCGATGAATACTCCCAGGGCCGGCCAAAGGGCGAGATAACGATGAATATCCAGATTTCCACCGCTGGCGCGCTTGCCTAACAAGACCAGGCTTCCCGTAACCGTGATGGCGACAGCATCACAAGCAAAGAAGACCATCGAGCACAGTAACGGGTGGCAACGGATTCTTGGCAAGCCAATAAGGGGGAAGCCTGCCTCTGCCGGAAGTGCGGTTACCGAAGCCATTTGGTGCCTCCGACTATGTCACTGTCTCATTCGATTTCGCAGTTGGTATGGCGTGATGAGAATTGGGCAGAGTGGCCTTCGTTGATTGAAAACCACAGAAAGAATTTCTCTCCGAATTTCTTTGTCGGCATCCATGGAGTGCTAGCGCCGGTGCCCCCCATCGAGTCCCACGAGAAATTCGCATTCGGTCTACGTTCCAATGTCAGACCGCTGTAGCCGAGAGATTAGTAGCAGAACCTGAACGCTTCATGCGCAGCGATATTAAAAATGATTCATCGAGGCAACCGGGCGAGGCGCTCTCGTGGAGCGCGATCGCGGGGCAAACAGCGGAGGTTGCTTTTGCTGAGGAAGGACAGGGTTCAGCCGTCCCTTCGGGGGTTGGGCACGAGTCCGTGAAAGGCAAGGCTGAACAGGTGTTTGGTTGCCATGGAGTGCGTGCGACCTTTCCTTGAAAGAAAGCCGCATACGTTGTCGTTGCGAGTGCGGCGAAGCAGGAAATCTGGGTACGCTCCGGTCCTAATGAACAAATCCGCTCCGGCATAAGCGCTAACTTGTTTGGAATGTTTTTCTTCAGAACTCCCACGAAATCGTCATCCTGAGCGGAGCGTTTCACAGGTTTTTCGCATGACACCGCGCTTGATGGCGCGGAGTCGAAGAGCCTGTCCCGAGCATGGCCGAGGGAACCTCGAGGATGCCTATCTTGCCTATGCCGTTGGGAGCTTTTCAACCACCGAAGCCCGCCTACAGGATCTTGCTGCGGTACCCACCTGATGGTCACGGATACATCTTTTCATGCGCGTAATCATCTTCCATCCCCAGGTCTGTGCAAGGTCTTTGAACTCGGGATTGATGATGCGAATGAGGTCGAGCTTCTTTTCGCGCCGCCAGCCTTTGAGTTGTTTTTCGGGCGATGGCTTTGCGAAGGTCTTCATAACCCTCAAAGTAGAGCAGGCGCTTGCAGCCGTAGGCCGCAGTGAAACCTTCCCACGTGCCCTCCTTATGTTGCATGACGCGCAGATACAGGTTGCTGGTGACGCCAATGTAAAGCGTGCCTGTATGGCTGCCGAGAATGTAGCTGCCGGACATGGCAAGATGCTAGCAGTTCTTGTTCTCGGCCCAGGGAAAGACCGTGGCGGGTTCGCCCGGTGCGGGCTTCGGTGGTTGAAAAGCTCCGAACGGCATAGGCAAGATAAGCATCCTCGGGGTCCTTCGACTACGCTCAGGACAGGCTCTTCGACTCCGCGCCATCCAGCGCAGTGTCACGCGATAAATCTGTGAAGCGCTCCGCTCAGAGGTTGTGACTTTTTGATTTCTCCCATTG
>DASRRN010000254.1:0-2574 GCA_035695685.1 Acidobacteriaceae bacterium
TACACGCGCAAAGACTTTGGCGACTGGGAGAACCGGCGCTTCCCCGGGCTGTCGACGTGGTTCGAGGCGAAGATCGCCGATGATGCGACCGCGCCCAAGCGCGCGATGATGCTGGACCCCACGGGCGAGACTGAAGTGAAGATAACGCTGACGCTGCCTGGGGGCTACACCGTAACGGTGCCCACTGACGTGAAGCACACGACTGAGTTTGCGGAATACACATCGACATACACGCTGAAAGGCGACGCGCTGACGATGGACCGCACGATGCGCTACAAGGTGCGCGAGCTGCCGGTGAGTGAGTTCGGTGCATACCGGGATTTTGTGAAGGCGGTCAGCGACGATGCGGGGCAGATGCTGCAACTGGTCGGTGCGTCGGCAGTGAAATCAAAAACTGCCAGGCCAGATAATGCCCAGGCGAGCGAGCTGATGGAGCAGGTCTACCAGGAGTTCCGCGCGCATAACTACAAAAGCGCACGGGAAATGCTGGACAGGGTTCGAGCCTTGAACGATCAGCAGAGCGGGCTTTGGGGAGAATATGGCGCGATCGATTGGAACAGCGACAAGGCACAGGCAATCGCCGATTACAGAAAGGAGATTGAACTGCATCCGGAGACCCTTTTCGCCTACAAAGACCTGACGAATCTCCTCAGGGGCGAAGGGCGATGGCCTGAGGCAGAGCAAACGCTGGCGGCCTGGGCGAAAGCCGATCCTGCGGACGCGCAGCCGCATGTCCAGCTCGGCTCTCTGCAATTGATGCAGAAGCAATATAAGGACGCTGAAAAATCCCTTCAGGATGCAATCGCGCTAAGCACCAAGCCGGAAATGCTCAAAATGGAACTGGGAAAGGCACAATTAAAGGACGGGGATACGGACACAGGCAAAGCGACGATGCATGGACTGATGGATACAAGCGACGATGCCATGTTGCTCAATGCCACCGCATACGAATTGGCCGATGCGGGCTTGGATCTGCCGGCGAGCGAGGCTGCGAGCAAGAAGGCAATCCAGATTCTGGAGACCAAAGCGGCCGCCGTTACTGTGCAGGGTGCTAATAACGAGGACTTCGCAAACGTACGGCGACTGGCGGCGAACTGGGACACGCTGGGCTGGATCTACTTCAAGGAGAAGAATCTGTCCGAGGCCGAATCGTACGTTCAGAGCGCATGGCTGCTGCTGCTGGAAGACCCGGAGGCTGGCCTGCACATGGGAAAGATTTACGAAGCCGAGGGGAAGAAGGACGAAGCGCTCACGACTTATCGGCTTGCGGTGAAGGCGATGGGAGAGCGCCAGTTGCCCCAGAACTATGCGGATATGAGGTCGGAGATGAACACCAGGGCCACCGCATTGAAGGCGGCCGGCGCCCATGAGAAGCCGGCGCCGCGCGTGCAGCAGGGCGGAGACGAGCTTGCGGCGCTGCGCACTTACACCATACCCAGCCCCTTGGAGGGACAGTACGCCTCGGCAGATTTTCTGCTGCTGCTTGGCGATAACCGCGCCGAGGATGTGCGCTTCTTGAAGGGCGATGAGTCGCTGAAAAAGACCGCGCCGGCATTGGAGGCGGTGACCTTTCACTCGCCACTGCCGCGGGGATCGAAGGCGAAGGTGCTGCGCCGGGGCATTGTGGCGTGCACTACGGGATCGAAGACGTGTCTGCTGGTGCTGCTGCCGCCGTCGTCAGCGCGGATGGATAACTAGCGCAGCTTGTACTGCAGGCCCTGCCTAAACGCCGCAAGACCCGGGCTCTGTGATCCCGGGTCTTGCGGATAAGGGTAGGCGCTGACGTCACGCCGGTCCCTTTACAACGTCGATGGCCCTTGGTTAGAACAACGCGGTTGGTTTGGTTGACGGTGTTGAGTTTGGCCCGGGGGAAACCTGTTAGTCCTCGTTTCGGACCCAGCCGTCGTCGGTAAGGACGAGGGTGGCCCGGTCTACTGGCGCATCGGCTACGGCCTTGGCCACGGCGGGAAAGGCCGTCTGGATGGCCCGGACCTTCGCCCAGTCGGGACTGCCCTTCTCCACGAAGTGATATTCGACCTTCGTGAAGCGGTTGCCGTGGAACTCGGTCGGCGCGGAGTAATTGTCAACGCTGGTGACCTGGCGCTTGCCATAGCAGAAGCGGCCGTTGCCGGGGACCTGCTGGCCGGTAAGCGTCAGTTCGTAGCGCAGGTTGCCATCATGCGAAGTCCGGATGAGCAGACCGGCCGCCGTCAGGGCGTCCAGCTTTGTATGGACGTCGCCAAGGAGTTTGTCGCCCGCCTGCATTTCGAAGGGATAGGGCAGCGGCTTGGTGAAGAGGCAATCGGCGTTGGCCGAGTAGTCCTCATTCAGCACATGAGCGAAGTTCTGCTTGCTCATCTCCCGCTTATCACCGCACCCGGATCCCAAAAGAACCAAAGCACCCGCTACCGCTGCCAGACCTGCAAGGTTTCTAAGCTGCCGTGTCATTTCTACCCTCTCGCTAGGAAAATCTTTCGCAACTGTACGGCAGAAACTTTAGCTGGAAAACCTTACGGAAGGGGTATTCGGGGTGTAAATGGAACCCACGTTTGGGGAATAGTCCCGTTTCGGGAT
>DASRRN010000255.1:0-4492 GCA_035695685.1 Acidobacteriaceae bacterium
CGAGCTTCAGTTTTGGGTTTTGCTTTGTATCAGGGCACGACTTCAGTCGTGCCGTAAAGGAAGGAAAGAGAATTGGGCTTCAGCCCCTGCAAGGGCAATCCTGCACGAAATGCATTGCGCATCTATCTATGGTTCAGGGCCCCGTTAAAGCAGGACTGATACGCCGACTTGGCAGAGAAAAAAGCGCAGGGGCTAAAGAGGCTGCGGAAAAAGGTCGAACAGGGGGCGAAACCCGTCCCCTCAGCGGCTAAAGCCGAACAGATTTTCAATCACTTACGGACGGCCTGAAGGCCGTCCCCTTCAAAGAATTCGGTTTTTCCGCAGCCTGTAAAGCCACATTCAATCCAAAGTGATTACGGACGGGTTAAAGCCTGTCCCCTTCAGACAAATGGCGGCGCGAAAAGAAGCTCAACCTCATTCGCATCATCAATCCCGAGTTCAAAGACCTTGCACAGACCTCGGATGGAAGATGATTACAGCATGAAAAGTTGTACCCGTGACCATCAGGTGGGTACTGCGGCAAGATCCTGTACGCGGGCTTCGGTGGTTGAAAAGCTCCGAACGGCATAGGCAAGATAAGCATCCTCGGGGTCCTTCGACTCCGCGCCATCAGAGCAGTATCACGCGAAAAATCTGTGAAGCGCTCCGCTCAGGATGACGATTTCGTGGGAGTTTTGAAGAACAACATTCCAAACAAGTTAGCACTTATGGGACTCACGTCCGGGCTGTTTTCAGACGTCACTGCGGGACTGAGTTTGGAAATGCTGTTCTCACGCAGACACTGAAGTCCGTACCCTTATCCGCTAGCTCTCTTCGTCTTCGACGGCCTTTACGGGATGACGGAGGATTTGCTCGAGGCTCTTTGGTGCCACGGTGTAGGCTTTGCCGTAGTATTTATCGATTTCATAGCGGTAACTCATACGTGGTCCGGGAAATCCGATTAGTTTCCAGCCGACCATGCCAATGTTGCCTCCGTGCAAGGGATCGCAGAACATGCCCTCCACGGTGTGTGCTCGCAGTAGTAGAAAGAAGCGTTCGTCCTGAATTTTCTCCAGGCGCAGATCCTGCTGATCGGGCGATACGGCGGCAAAGTCATTCCCCAGTTGTCCGATCCCAGTTCGATAGATTTGCTGCGGCGTCTCCTTGCCTTGATAGCCATGCTCCGGGACCGATTCGAACCACGGTCCTTTGGTGTAACGATACTTGTCTCTGCCGTATGGGCCCGCGAGCTGGCGATCGATATAAATGACGACGCCCGCTTCGGTTGCTCCGGGCCCACTCTCGTCACTGGGGAAGATGCGCTCGCAAGCGGCTTGAATCACTTTCGCTTCCGCAGCAGTGAAAAAGCGCAAGGGCACCTTCACCACATCCTGCGCAGCAAGAGGAACCAGATCTCCCAGCAGGGAGGACAGCACCAGACCACTGAGTGCCTTCGCTGGAATGAGAATGAATTCGCGCCGTCTCATGGTTTCTCCTAAGCTAATGGACCTGGCTTTTTCAAGTAGCGATCAATCAATCCGTCGGCTGCCCGGTGACTGACCGCCACGATGGTAAGGGTTGGATTGGCGGAAGAATTTTGAGGAAACGACGACGAACCGACTACAAAAAGATTAGGCATTCTCCAATGCTGAAGCCAGGGGTTGACGACGCTTTGATCGGGAGATGTTCCCATGATCGCTCCTCCCTGGATATGGGTCGTAATGTACTGGGCGGCGTTGTAGTGATGAAAGGCGGCCGGACGCTCCACCTTGACTAGTGTGGCCTGGGAGACCTGGGCGATTGTCCCCAGGAGCTGCGTGGCTATGCGGGCTCCGAAAGCCATCTGGCGCATCTCGTAGTCTGTCCAATCCAACGTCATCCTTAGAAGCGGATCGCCCCATTTGTCGGTATAGGTAGGATCTAAATCCATAAAGTTCTGCCGGTAAGCATAATGCTCGCCCCTCATCTCCACGCCCGGCCCTACTCTATCCCAGTGTTCGATGGCAGCCTTCTTCCAGACCGCACCCCAGTTGCGTGCAACTACGCCTCGCGGCATTCGGCCGAAGGAACCGGTAGGGCCTTCGCCGGTAGCTGCACCACGCAGAAAGGTTCCTCCTCGCAATATTTTTTCCGGAACCTCTTGCTTGAGATCACCGTCGAGATCGGAGATGCCATACCCGACCGCACCCGATCCCATGAAGAGGTTCAGGCGCTCCTTAAATACAAGCACCCCAGCTCCTCCGCTGGTTACCTGGTGGGTGAGGTTCTTGCCCAGTGTTCCCTTGGCGGTGACGGGATCATACTTTTCACCAATGTCGGATAGCAGGAGGAGGCGAACGCTGTTCGGGGTCCATGCCGAGAGCACGACCACCTCGGCGGGCTGAAAAGTTTCCTCACCGTTCTCGTCCATGTACATCACCCCTTCGGCTTTTCCATTGCGATGGACAATCTTCCGCACCCAGCAGTTGTTGCGCAGCAAGAAGTTATTGCGGCTACTGAGCACCGGCATAAGGGTGTTGGTTGGCTGCGCCTTGGCGCCAATCATGCAGCCATGGGTGGGGCAGTAGCCACAAAAAACACAGCCCGGCCGCGATACGTTGTCGGGATTGGTATAAGCCTGACTCAGGTTAGCGGCGGGAAGCGGGAAAGGATGGTAACCCAACTGCATGGCCGCCTTATGGAAGAAGCCCATGGTGTAGGTTGGGGTGAGGGGCGGGGTGGGGTATTCGTGCTGACGAGGACCCTCAAAGATATTGCCGCCTTGCTGCAACTGGCCGCGCAGGTTCCCTGCCTTGCCACTGATGCCCATCAACTGTTCGGCGCGCCAATAATCATTCTCGAACTCATCGTAGGTTATGCCCCAGTCCTGCACTGTCCAATCCGGCGACATGCGAGCTGCGCCGAATTTTTCTCGTAGATGACTGGCCAAGACAAAGAAATCCGGCAGATACCGGTCGGCGATCCCACCCCAATGTTCGGAAGTACCACCGGTTCCGGTTCCAGGGGTAAAGGAGCCATATTGGCGTATGGGGGCAGCGCGATCTTTGACGGAGTGGCGATGAGTAATGGTCTGGTCGGCTGGATTCTGCAACAGACCGACGCGGCGGGTATTGATTTCGTCCATGCCGTCGGCGTATTGGGCGATATTGCGCGCCGGACCGCGCTCCAGAACAATCACCTGCAAAGCGGTGCGCGTTGCTACCTCTTTTGCCATTACCAGGCCGCTCCACCCGCTGCCGATGATGACTACGTCCGTGGGTTTAAGGCGCTTCACTCGTTATCTCCAGCGAAAGATGCGCAGGGCGAGGGCAAACGACACCATCAGCCAGGTGAGCAAGATCGCCATCTGTAATGTTAGCTGGCCGAGGTTCATACCCTGCAACATATTCCCACGCAATGCATCGATTGCCGCGGTGAGAGGAAGCGCGCGCTGGGGGGAAGTGTGCGCCTTATGCGCCCTATGCGCCTTAAATCCCCCGGGAAGCGAATTTGAAAGCCCGTAAGTCCGACGAAAAGGGTGCGTGATATGCGTGGTAAGCGTGTTAAGTCCGAATCCAGGCAAGAGGTTGTCGGGGATATTTCCCCGCTGAGCCGTTCTGCCGGGCCGCGTTTCATGCATCCTCCGCGCAGGTGGCCGGCAAATGATTTGCAAACCGCACAAAGTTATTGGTGGACACACCTTTATATATGCGGATTCGGGTCAGTTTTGCAGCAGGAGAAAGGCTTTTTTTTACGACTTTCCAGACGGGTTACCCGTGTCTTCAGATGGATCCTCCTGTAAAGGTGCGTGTGAGAACTAGAAAGGAGCGCCGAGTTTGGTGGGAGCCCTCTGCTTCAGCAGAGGGGAGCAACGCTTCAGCGTTGCGGAAACGAGTTGGACTTTGATTATGCGCTTTAGCGCTGGCCTCGAAAATCCAGGGCTAAAGCCCGTTCTTTCGGAATGAACCGCTTTTCCGCTGGACTGAAGTCCAGCTCCCCCCTGCTGAAGCAGGGGGCTCCCGCCAGATTCGGGGTGGATGAAATCCGCGGCTCATTTTCCCGTTCTCACGCAGACTCTTTTAGTCCCTGGGGCATGCTTTCCTGCCCGATCCGACTTTTTCCGCAGCCATCTGACGCCGTGCCCTTCGTCCGGAGTCACGAACTTCCCAGAAAGTAGCTCGCAACTCAGTAATACAAATACTTCCGCCATTTGTGATCGGAGTGGCCGATCATACGCATGATGTGACGGCTGGTGTGCAAAGAGAAGGGACGAGGCTCGCGCAGTAACTTAAGATCACTCAGTTCGCTGAGCAGATGATTTCCTTTTCTGCGATTGCAGGAGTGGCAACAGGCAACGAGATTCTCCCAGGTGGATAGGCCGCCACGGGAACGAGGCATTACGTGGTCGAGCGTGAGTTCGCCCGCCGGCAGCACCACTCCGCAATATTGGCAGCTGTTGCGGTCGCGGAGCAGGATATTTTTGCGCGAGAGAGCGCGCGTCTGGTGCGGAATGCGCCGATATTCGAGCAGGCGG
>DASRRN010000256.1:0-3620 GCA_035695685.1 Acidobacteriaceae bacterium
CGGCTGATACGCGACGCCTTCCTCACGGAACTTCCTGATATTTCGTGAGCGGGATCAAGGCCGCTGTGGGCGACCCATTCTCTTACGGTAAGGTCTGACGGGAGAGTGGACAATTCCGCGAGCAACTGCATCGCACTCACCTGTGCAATACCTGGAATGCTGATCAACAACTCATATCGCTTGCGAAGCAAGTCATCCTCCCGAACGAGCGTCATCGCTTCGCGCCGAAGTCTACGAATACGGCGTTCCAGAGCCGCCACCGAGCGCTTTAAGTCCTGAATAACGCATCCCGGTGTGTGACTGGAGCCGTGTGCCGCGTGGAGACGGTTCTGATTCTGAGCGCTCTGCACAGAAAGTGTCTCGACATGCCGAACAATCGTGCGTAATCTCATTGAACTCGCACCAGGGGCGATCCAAGGTGTGAATGGCATCCGGTGAGTGTATTCAGCTAACACCTCGGCATCTGCCGCGTCCGTTTTTGACCGTCGTATGGTTTGAGCAAATCGATTGGCGACCTTGGGATTCAAGACTGCGACTTCGATCCCTTCTGCTTCATCAAGCGCAAATGCGAGATCCAGAGAGTAAATCCCCGTTGCTTCCAACGACACTCGAACCGGCGATTTGGCTTTCCGCAGCCAGACGATGAGAGCCCTGTGCCCACTCGAATTATTCGGGAAGCTATTTTGCTCGGCTGGCTGATGCATGCGCTGAATCGCCACGGTGAGACCTTTGGCACTGACATCAATGCCACAGTACATCGTTTCCTGGACCCGTATGGATCGCTTGCTCATAAAGGACCTCCGGCATTAAGATTTGGCCTCGGCTCCCGTCCCTGTCCGCAGTCACGGACTCGCTCTTGTCGCCGACCTTGAACATGCAGGCTCAATGCCTTCGATTCTCCACGGCGTAATAAGAGAGGGACGGTGGCCGTTCTCTGCGACAGGCTCAGGATCGCTCCGGCCTCAGGTGGGTACGGCCTTTCCGCCGAAGCGCAACTACATCGTCACGCCTTGATTCGCAACATACAAGGTGGGAAAACGTAGCCGCAAGCTGTGACGAATTATTTGTAGATTTGGAATGTCCTTCCGCAAAACTACTAAAAAGCATAGGCCGGCTCTCGGTCGTTGCGCACCTTGCCTGAAACAGAAATAGGTGTTTTTGGCACCTTTTTGCGGCATTCAAGCCCTGATTCACGTTAATCCGTACTTTGGCCGATCGCTTGCTAAGTACCGTTCAAACGCGCTGGTTTCTGTATTTGCAGGACGTGCGGGGGCCCATCTCCCTGGCGTTGAGCATTGTTGGGAGGATGGTTCCATGCCAAAGTCTGGGTATACCCGCCATGTACTGTTATCCGCCGCTCTTGTCCTGACTGGATCCATCACTTCTGTTGCCCCGGTAGCCATCTATGGCCAGGCCACCAGCGGCGATCTGGTAGGCACGGCGACTGATCCCAGCGGCGCGGCTGTTCCACATGCTTCAGTTACGGCGACGAACAACGCGACGGCTATCTCAAACACGGCAGTGACAAATGAGCACGGTGAGTTTCGCATCTCAAATCTGCCTGCGGGTCGCTACACGCTAAAAGGCTCCGCGCCGGGCTTTTCGACCCTCACGCTCCAGGATTTCTCGGTCACTTTGAATCAGACAGCTAGCGTGCAATTGAGACTGCCTGTGGCATCCGCTTCCATGAGCGTCGAAGTATCCGCCGAAGCCGCGACCGCGATCGATACCACGACGATTCAATTGCAGCAGACCTTTTCCATGAAGGAGACACAGGATCTGCCAACCGCAGCGCTCTCGGGCGGTCTGGGCGCTCTGAACCTTTCTCTCCTCAGTCCAGGTGTGGCGACAAGCGGCGGCATCGGCGCCGGTACCGGCCCGGCAGTCGGTGGACAGCGGCCTCGCAACAATAACTTCACCATTGAAGGCATCGACGATAACGACAAGAGCGTGACCGGTCCGCTCGTCACCATCCCAAACGATGCGAATGGTGAATTCACGCTTCTCACCAATCAGTTTTCACCGGAGTTCGGCCATTCCACCGGCGGCCAATTCAACACGACGGTTATCAGCGGAACGAATCAGCTTCATGGCCGCGCTTACGAGTACTTCGGAAACCGGAACCTCAATGCGATCGATGCCTCAACGGCGCGTGGACAGAACCCGGGAGACATAGTGAATCCCCGGTTCGATCAGAACCGGTTTGGCGGCGAGGTGGGTGGTCCGATCCTGAAAGATAAGCTCTTCTTTTTCTCGAACTTCGAGAAATTTCAGCTGGGGCAGAATCTGGCATACGCGCTTTGCACGCCAACCGCCGCCGGATATGCCGCGATTGCCGCGACGCCGGGCCTCTCGGCCGCCAATCTTGGGATCCTGCAAAAATATGTGCCTGCTTCAGCGACGGAAGATACTGCGGGAGCAGCCTGCCCGAATCCGACCATTTCCGTGGGCGGCACGGATAATGTTGCGGTGGGAGCGTTGCCGTTTTCCGGCGCGTATTTTACCAACATCTATCAATCGACCAGCAGCATTGACTACACCAAGTCGCAGAACAACCAGTTCCGCTTCCGCTATATCTATGAGCGATATGCCAGTACGGATACTTCAGCGAACCTGGCAGCGTTCTGGCAGCCTATTCCCGATCGGTATCATCTCTTCGCGGCGAGCTGGTTCCGTGAGTTTTCTCCCAATCTGACCAACGAGCTGCGCCTGGGATATAACCGTTATTCCAATATCACGTCCTCCGGCGCCTTCAGCTTTCCCGGCACAGACAGTTTCCCCAATCTGACTTTCGACGATCTCGGTTTCATTCAAGTAGGACCCGATCCCAACGCGCCGCAGTCTGCGATTCAGAACCTCTATCAGTTGGTCGATAACGTTACCTGGGTCAAGGGGAACCACACACTGAAGTTCGGCTTCGACGGACGCAAGTACATCTCGCCGCAGAGTTTCACGCAGCGTGTCCGTGGCGACTACGAATACGCAGCGCTGGACGACTACCTCCGGGATGTCAGCCCCACGACGTTTGGCGAACGGAGTTCAGGGAACTTCTTCTATTACGGCGACCAGACGGCGTTCTACGGGTTCGCCAATGACATCTGGCGCGTAACCCCGCACCTCTCTCTGAATTATGGTTTGCGTTACGAATTCACCTCGGTGCCGGTGGGCATGCGTGAACAGCAACTGAACCAGGCGGCAAGCGTTCCCGGCCTCCTCAATTTCCACGCACCCCAGCCGCAGGATGGCAACCTGGCACCGCGCCTAGGCTTCGCCTTTGCCCCTGGGAATGGGGACTGGTCCATCCGTGGTGGATTCGGCATGGGCTACGACGTGATCTACGACAATCTCGGTCTGCTGAGCTTTCCTCCGCAGTTCTCTTCGACAGAAGATGTAAATACCGCCAACTCAACGCCGAACTTCCTGGCGAAAGGCGGTCTGCCGCCGGGAACCGGTTCGCTCCAGACCTTCCCCACCGTGGCCGCGCAGCGGCAGGCGACCTCTGCCTACCTGCCGGACCAGAAGCTGCCTTATTCCGAGCAGTGGAACCTGAGCATCCAGCATGTATTCCTGAAGGACTACACAGCACAGATCAGCTATGTGGGAACACGGGGTATCCATCT
>DASRRN010000257.1:0-3703 GCA_035695685.1 Acidobacteriaceae bacterium
CGTGACCATCAGGTGGGTACCGCAGCAAGATCCTGTACGCGGGCTTCGGTGGTTGAAAAGCTCCCAACGGCATAGGCAAGATAGGCATCCTCGAGGTTCCCTCGGCCATGCTCGGGACAGGCTCTTCGACTCCGCGCCATCAAGCGCGGTGTCATGCGATAAATCTCTGAAGCGCTCCGCTCAGGATGACGATTTTGTGGGAGTTTTGAAGAAAAACATTCCAAACAAGTTAGCGCTTATGGACTGAAGTCCAGGGCTGGCACAGCTTAGGCGGTTCGTTGATCTAAATACGGCAAAAATGTCTTCCGCCGGCGAATTCGCAACTCCGAAAAATGTAGAAACTCCAGGGCACGGCTTTTAGCCGTGCCGAACACGCCGTAGCTGTTGAGGGTTGAAGAGGGTATGTGATCCCATTACCTCACAACTGAAGCCGTGCCCTTCGTGCAGACACTTTTCCTCAGAGGCCTTGGGTGCCCCGTCGTTCCTGGTCAGGACAGAGTCTTGAATGATTCGTCAGGTGCCTAGTTCCAGGTCGTCGAACCGGCGCCATTTGTAGAACGCCACCGAGGCCACCCAGCTGAAAACAAACAGCCCTATGATGAAGTAGCCGAGCGTGCCGAAGTTTTCATTAAGCCTGGTGACGGTATCCCAAAAGGTGCCCTTCAGGTGGAACCGGCCGACCAGCAACCCCAGGGCTTCAATTCCGCCGACAGCGAGCGCAACCACCACCGAAACGCTGGTGATGGTCATGTTGTAGTAAAGCTTGCGAATCGGCTTGACGAAGGCCCATCCGTAGGCGCCCAGCATGAGGATGTTGTCGGTGGTGTCAATCAATGACATGCCCGCCGCAAAGAGCGTAGGAAATATCAGGATCGACCAGAACGGGAGTCCCTTGGATGCTTCGGCGGCTGAGATTCCCAGGACGCCAATCTCGGTCGCGGTATCGAACCCCAGGCCAAACAGGATCCCCAGAGGATACATGTGCCAACTGCGGCTGATCATCCTGAACACCGGACGAAAGAGGCGCGCCAACAAACCTCGACTTCCAAGCAGCAGATCGAAGTCCTCTTCTACATAGGGTTCGCCTGCGCGCACCCTGATGAAGGTTCGGCGGATGGAACGCAGAACCATCAGGTTGACCGCCGCAATCCCAAACAGAAACAGGGTGGAAAACAGAGTGCCGACGGCTCCTCCAATTTCCCTCACCGCATCCATGCGGTGCTGCAGCGCCAGGGTAGTCCAGGCGATCGCGGCGGATCCCAAAAGCACGATGGTCGAGTGCCCCAGGGAAAACATGAAGCCGACGGCGACCGGCCGTTTGCCCTCCTGCATAAGCTTGCGGGTCACATTGTCGATGGCCGCAATATGGTCGGCATCTACCGCATGGCGAAGGCCAAAGCTGTAAGCGAGAAAAGCCGTCCCCAACAGCACCGGGAAATGACGCAAGGCCACGATTGCCCAGAGCCAGGCCGCTGCATTGAACACCACCAGGACGCTGTAGATTCCAAGCACTTTCGATCGTGTGTTGCCGGCCGTGTCGTTGAATAGCGTCCGCAGAACAGGTCGCATGGGGTTATACCTTATTTGCTCCTTGGAAATTGAACCGTATAACATCCATTCGGCCGGGATCCTCGTACTTCCAGTAGCACGATTTTCAAAGAAATCATACCACCGCGGCCCTTGCCTTGAACGAAAGGAACGAAAGGCCCTCACTCTGATGAAGAATCGCTCCAGGTGGTTGTGGCTGCTGACGCTTCTGCTCATCCTGCCGCACGCCTTTGCAGAGGGACTTTCGGTTTCCGGTCGTGTGGTTGATGCACAAGGAAAAGCCGTAGCGGACGCAACGGTTCACATTGCCCAGGGAAAGAACGATCGCCAGACCCTCACCAACAGCCAGGGACTTTTTGCGATCAAGCTCGACGCTGCGGGCAGTTATGACCTCACCGTCATCGCGCCAACGTTCCAGCCGCTTTCGAAATCACTCAACCTGGTTGCTCAGGAAAGCAGCCTTGATCTCCAACTCATACCCCTCATCACCCGCAGCGATACGGTCACCGTCACCGCAGACGTGAATGCATTCGATGTACTGTCACCAGACCCGGCGGAAAAGGTATTCGTGCGCCAGGATCTTCTCGACGCCAACCCCGGCCGCCCTGGCGCGCCGATTTCTATTCCTGGTTATCCCATAGAAACCGCTTCCAGCGGAATCAAGGCGCCACAATACTTTGCTCCAGGGGTAGCCGGAGATCATGGTGAACCCATCGCTCAATACATCGCCGTGGGCACCTACCTGGTCCCGAACAACCTGTCGGCCAACGCGCACGGCAACGGCTATGCCGACCCCAATATCTTTATTCCAGAGATTCTGGAGAATGTGCAGGTGGATGGGGGCGCCTACAACGTTCGCCAGGGAAATCACTCGGTTAATCTGGCAGCCATCTACGGACTTCGCTCACGCCTCGACCCATTCGTCACCATAACAGGAGACTATCGGGATATAGACGTCGTCGGCGGGTTCAGTCCGGCGCCTGACTCATTCGTGGCCATCGAAGCTTCGTACGGGAATGGATTTCTCAAGCGGCTGGAACACCGGCAGCAATACAAACTAAACGGCCAACGCATTTTCCGCCTCGGCAATCATCAACTTACTTTGCTGGGAATTGGATACTACGGCTTCTCCTATGTGCCTGGCCTGGTGCCAGTTTTTGCGCATCGCACAGACGACACGATCGATCCCAGGCAGAAAGACCAGACGCACACCGCACTGGCCGCGGTGAACGACGTTTGGCGGGTCACGGGGAGCCAGCAACTTCAGCTCTCGGGTTTTTTCCGTACCTATAATCTTGCGTTGTACTCCGATTTCGGCCAAGGCCTCATTCGGCAAAGCGAGTTTCGCACGGTCACCGCACAGAGCGCTGGCTACGTGAACAAACTTGCGGAGACACTTACGCTGCTGGCGGGTCTGGACTACGAACGCGACGCCCCGCGGCGGGATAATCTCGACCATTACAATTTCTACACGCCAGGCAACTTCACCTACGGCCCGTTCACCAAGGTGGACTCGAATAACGTAACCATCAGCTCGGTGACGCCCTACGCCGCCGGCTCTGGCGCGTTGACGCACTTCTTCCGCTATTACGCCGGTTGGCGCCGCGATCAAATCGATGTCAGTAATCAAGACCTGATCGATAGCGGTAACTCCTTTCAGAAATGGGTAGGCGTAAATTCGCCGAAGGCAACCGTAGCTTTCATCCCCAGGGAAACATGGCTTCTTCCTCTGATATCCGCCAGCTTTGGCCAGGCGTTCTTTACCGAGGACCCGCGCATTGGCATCGGAACGGTTGCGGGAACTCCGATCGCCACGGCGCACTCTTATCAACTTGTCGCCAGCAAGACGATTGCGCAAACGGATCTGAAAGTCACGCTAGGCCACGTCACCACCAGCCAGGAACTGGGAAAGCTCAACCCCGACACTGGGTTGCAGGAAAACCAGGGTCCTGGACGCCTGCAATTTCTAACCGCCGCGGTGCGGCGCAACTTCAGCCAGGGGTCCATTCTGGCGACCTTCTCCAAGGCTGACGCGCGTGACATCGATTCCGGCCAGCCGACACCAGAGGCGCCGCGAACGATCCTCGATTTGTTGGGCATTGCGCAGAAGTTGCCGCTGCAGCTGGAAGCTCGCGGCGAATTCGAATATGTGGGA
>DASRRN010000258.1:0-4838 GCA_035695685.1 Acidobacteriaceae bacterium
CCAGGGGCCTATCACCAGAAATACCTTATCGTTATCCGTATCCTTCGGCTTGAGAGCCTTGTAAACCGCCATGGCGCCATAGATGTCTTCCTGGTCCCACAAGCTGTGTACCAGCATGGTGGGGACTTTGAGTGGCTGGCCGGCCAGTATCTTATCCATCGCCTGGTCGCTCCAAAACGAATCGTAAGACGGATGAGCGAGAACCTTGCGCCAGAACCCAACTTGTTCGAGGCCGTGGCGGCGTCCTAGCTCACCCGCGGATCCTGCCTGCATGTACGTGTCGTAGTCATCCAGGTACGCCGTCCACCAGGTAGCTTTGCCATCGCGCGTCGCCTCCTGGTTAAAGATGTAGGGCATATTCTGTTCGCGGAAGGCGCCATTGTGGAACCAGTCGTCGCCCATCCAGCCATCGACCATGGGATTCATGGGCACAGCGACCTTCAAAGCGGGGTGAGGATTGACCAGCGCGGTCAAGGACAGGAACCCGTCATAGGAAATACCCAGGATGCCAACCTTGCCGTTGCTCTCCGGAATATTCTTCACCAGCCAGTCGATGGTGTCGTAAGTGTCGGTCGAGTTGTCGACCGGGGTTGGATTCTGCGGACCATGAAAAGGGCGGTTCATCACGTAGTCGCCCTCAGAGTGATACTTGCCGCGCACGTCCTGAATCACGCGGATATAACCGCCCTCGACAATCACTTCGGTGGCATTGTCGTAGCCCTGGAGTGTTGGTCCGAGGTGGGCGCTGACTTCATGGGTAGTGAGCGCGTCCGCATCATAAGGCGTGCGCGTAAGCAGGATGGGCGCACCCTTGGCTCCCCGGGGCACCAGGATGACGGTGTGCAACCGAACACCGTCGCGCATCGGGATCATCACCTCGCGACGGACATAATCGAAGCTGTCCACCGCGGGCTTTAGTACGGTCGGTGTTTCGCTGGGAAAATCGGGGTACTTGGCGGGCTGCTGAGCAGTTTGGGCATAAGCTATTCCGGCTAATAACAACGCGCCCAACAGCATGGGCGACGTCCGTACAGACGCGCGCTGAATCTGGTCCATCAAAGTCTTGCGCATGGTTTGTCAAATCCCCCCTTACGGTGTGAACTTCGGCCGATGCGGAGCATGGGCCCACCTGGGCCGGAGATTAAGAATCAAGCGGAATGCAATCGGAGAGTATCACTTCTGAACTTTGGCAGCCTCTTCCGCTTGCGCGAGCATGCTATCGAGCACAGCGCGATCGAGCGAATGGCCGTTGATGACCACGGCATTGATTTTCTTAGTATTGTGAATGTCCTCGAGGGGATTTGCCCCCAGCAGAACCAGGTCGGCGAGACCACCAGCCTTTATGGCGCCGATATCGTCTTTCTCGAGAAAGCGGGCCGCGTTGCTGGTGGCGGTCTGCAGCGCTTCCATCGGCGTAAGAGGGTGTGTGAGAACCCGGTTCCGAACCTAAGTCCCGCAGAGCCTGCCCTGAGCTTGTCGAACGGGGACGTTTGAGCTTAGCCCAGGACGTTAGTCCTGGGTTTACTCCACCTGTGGGAGTAGTCCCGACAGGGACGACTGAAAGTTCTCCACCGCATTGTACCTGGGGTGGCCGGATCGGGAGAATGGACGAGAATTACCGCGACTGCATCCTGGGTTTGATTTCAGCCGTCCCTGCGGGACTGGTTCGTGCTTTCAAAATCCTACCCAGGACGTCCTGGGCTAAGCTCAGACGTCCCCGTTCGACAAGCTCAGGGCAGGCTCTGCGGGACTTACGTTTGGAAATCCGGTTCTCACACACCGTGTATGCCCAGCCTCGCAAAGTTGGCCATTTCGCCATGAAGACTGAAGCCGGGTGATGATCCAAACGCAAAAAAATCGGCTAGCCGATGATCGTTACACCGCACGTAGCACATTGATTGGGGTGAGCCCCGCCTAAAAGATCTCCGGGCGCAGGACGACAAACAGGCTGGCTCGAGGAAGGCTGGTTAGTACCGGCGCAGTAGCCGCGAGCCTAGCTCACGGTTGGCCCGTTGCAGCTTCTCTTCAAACAGTATCCCGATGGAGAAGGGTCCGATAATAAGGCCCATAATACAAAACCAAGAACCAATTGAGGTCCACATGACAGTTGCTCCTTGCACATCCACAACGAACGGCGATAACGAATTTATCGACGATCCCATGAAAATAAGGGTCGGGGAATAGCAAGAAAGGTGCACTTACTTGTCTCGGGCGCGTACCTTGAGCCAAATTGGGGAACCGAGAAAGCCGAAGGCAGCACGAATCTGGTTCTCAAGGAACCGCTGAAAGGCAAAATGCAATTTAACTTGCCGATTCGTAAATAAGATGAACGTAGGTGGCGCTACAGCAGCTTGAGTCATATAGAAGATCCGCATTTTACTGGCGGCCGGTACGGTGGCTCGTTGGAAGTCAATCTTTTCCAGGAAGCGGTTCATCTGCCCGGTGGAGACGCGCTTGCGCCGTTCGGCCGCCACCTCTTTTACCAGCTGCAGCACGGTGTGAATGTTCTTGCCTTCGGCTGCGGAGATAAACACCACCGGTGCATAGGCAAGGTATTTGAGCACCTTGCGCAGCTGCTCCTCGAAGATCTCCTTGTCGGCTGGCGGCTTGCCGTCAGTCCGGCCTGTGGTCACCAGGTCCCATTTGTTGACTACCAGGATCACCGAGCGGCCGCTCTCATGCGCATAACCGCCGATAGTGGCGTCGGAGGAAGTAACGCCCTCGGTGGCGTCAATCACCAGCAGCGCGACGTCGGCCGCCTCCAGGTGGCGGCGCGCCATGACGACCGAGAGCTTCTCCGACATCATCCTGGTTTTGCCCTTGCGCCGGATCCCGGCGGTGTCCACAAATCTCAGCAGGCCGCCGTCGTATTCCATCACCTCGTCCACCGCGTCACGCGTCGTTCCCGGAATTGGCGAAACAATTGCCCGCGAAGAGCCGGTGAGGACATTCAGCAGCGTGCTCTTGCCCACATTGGGCCGGCCGATGATGGCAATCGAGGTTTCGTGCTGCTGAAACTCGCCATGGGTCCGGTGCCGTGACTGGCCTTCCTCCTCCAGCTCTGGTTCTGCCTCCATGGGCGTGGCGGCAGCGCTCTCCATTTTAGGAAAGGTGGCGAAGACATGGTCGAGCAGCTCGCCTATGCCGATTCCGTGTTCGGCGGAGATAGGAAGCATTTCGCGAATCCCCAGCCGGCGGTATTCGGCGGTTTGCTCTTCCATCTGGGTGGTGTCGATCTTGTTGACCGCGAGCAGCAGAGGCTTGCCGCCGCGCAGGAGCAGGCGGGCAAGGTCATAGTCGGGTGCAGCCAGGGAAGTTCGCCCATCGACCACCATCACGATGGAGTCGGCCTCATCGAGTGCCACCCGGGCCTGGCGAAAAATTTCCGACGGAATCAGCTCAGGATCATCGGGGAGGATGCCGCCGGTATCCACCACCCGGGCATGCTGGCCAGACCACTCGATCTCGCCGTAAATTCGGTCACGGGTGATGCCCGGCTCATCGCCCACGATCGAGCGGCGTGAGCTGGTGAGACGGTTAAAAAGTGTGGACTTGCCGACATTGGGGCGGCCGACGATGACCAGCACCGGCCATGAGGAGGTGTCCACCACCACCTCGCGCCGGATCACCGGTGGTAGGGCAAGCGGATCGGGTGGCTCAACATCGATGCGGCCCACTGGATCGATGCGGCCCATTCGCCCCTGGCTCTGCACCGGACGTTTGCGGATCTTGCCTAAACGCGCCGCCACGCTGGCTTCGGCCGCCGCCTTTGCCGCTGCTCCTCGCTTGATCTCAGCCCGCGAGTGCTGGCCGCGGGTGGCGGGCGTGGCCCGGCGGGCTGCTTTCGCCACCGCCGCGCGCCTTCCACCCAGGGAATGCGGCTTGGGCTTCCTGGCTTTGGTTCCTTTTACCGGCTTCATGGTCTCTTTTAGTCTTTCATACAACCGCAATTCGACCGTATAGACTTAGAGTTTCACGGCTTGTCCCTTGTCGACCGCTACCATTTCCGCTCAGCCTCTGCCTTCGCTGCATGACTTCTTCTCCCCCGGAGGAATGCTGTCGCGCTCCTCACTGCCGTACGAGTTCCGGCGTGGGCAACTGGATATGGCCCGGGCAGTGGAACGCAGCCTGCAGGAAGATAAACACCTGATCGTCGAAGCCGGCACGGGGACGGGCAAGACTCTGGCCTACCTGCTCCCCGCGCTGCGCACCGGGCAACGCGTCATCATTTCGACCGGTACCAAGAATCTGCAAGAGCAGCTGTTTTTCCGCGACGTGCCCTTTCTGGAGTCGTTGCTGGGACCGCTCCGCGTTTGCTACATGAAGGGCCGGGCGAACTACCTCTGTCGTCACAAGCTTTACGCCTTGCGCGAGCAGCCAATTCTGAATGGCCTCGAAGAGATCGACCAGTTCCAACAGATCGCGGCCTGGGAAAAGACCACCGCGACCGGAGACCGGGTGGAGATCGACGCGCTCCCGGAGTCGAGCCAGGTGTGGTCGAAGCTGGATGCGCGGAGCGAGGCCTGCCTGGGGCAAAGCTGTCCCGATTATGAGCGGTGCTTCATCACCGAGATGCGCAGGCGGGCGCTCGAAAGCGATGTCATCATCGTGAATCACCATCTCTTTTTTGCTGACTTGGCGATTAAGCAACAGGCTAGGGCCGCTCCCGATGCGGGGGTACTGCCGGAAGCTGCGGCAGTGATCTTCGACGAGGCGCACGAGCTCGAAGATGTAGCGTCGAGTTATTTCGGCATCAGCCTCAGCAATGTGCGGGTAGAAGAGCTGGTGCGCGACGTGGAAACAGTGCTGCGCGCCCGGCAGGCCCACTCCACCGCACT
>DASRRN010000259.1:0-9664 GCA_035695685.1 Acidobacteriaceae bacterium
GCTTTTCGACTACCCAAGCCCGAGAACAGGATGCTTGCTGCGGTACGCACTGGATGGTCACGGGTACAACTCTTCATGCACTGTAATCATCTTCCATACCCAGGTCTGTCCAAGGTCTTTGAACTCGGGATGGATAGTGCGAATGAGGTGAGCTTCTTTTCGCGCCGTCAGCCTTTGCGTTGTTTTTCCCGAGCGATAGCTGTGCGAATGTCCTCGTAGCGCTCAAAGTAGAGCAAGCGCTTGCAGCCTTAGTCCCTTAGTCCGCAGTGAAACCTTTCAACGTGCCCTTCTTATGTTGCAGATACAGGTGCTGGTGACGCCAATGTAAAACGCGCCTATATGGCTGCCGAGATGTAGATGTGGCTGCCGGCATAGCAAAGTGCTACCACTTCTTGTTCTCGGCACCGAGGGAATGGGCCGGTTTTGGGCCACCGCCCTGGTGCTTTGTATCAGGGCACGACTTTAGTCGGGCCGCAAAAAGATGGAAAGAAAGTTGGGCTTTACAGGCTGCGGAAAAACCGAATTCTTTGAAGGGGACGGCCTTCAGGCCGTTCGTAAGTGATTGAAAATTTGTTCGGCTTTAGCCGCTGAGGGGACGGGTTTCGCCCCCTGTTCGACCTTTTTCCGCAGCCTGTTTAGCCCCTGCAGCGATCTTCATGGAGAATGGCCGCAATCCAGAACCGCCAAAACCATCGAATTTTACAAACGCAGAGCCTTAACGCCTCCCCGCCGCTTACCACGGGTTGTCCAGTGCTGGCTCCTAAGCTTCCCCGGACTTTTCTCCATTCACCGGTCTGTCGGCGGATTATGTATATCGCGAGACCAAACGTTCACGCGCAGGCCTCAAGGGAACTTGAGACCCAGTTGTGGTCGGGAATCGACATAGACATTTCCACAGAACCTGGTCACAGCAAGTGCACACCTGAGGGAACCATGGCTGCGGTTGTTGCGCCTTTTCAGGGGGGCGCGGACGGGGTCATTCTCTCAAGGAAATATTCCGGGATGAAACTCGTCAACCTAAAGAGTGCTCGCGTGGCTTTGCAAAATCTTGGCTTGATAGACGGGTATAACGCAACTTCTACAGTTTCAATCCCAGCCAGCCCATGAAATCAACCCATTGCCAAGCTCCTCTGATGCCAGTCACTTATCTCCATAACTATATCGCGGGGGATCTTTAACTGCTGCGGGGCTTCCTGGGCTGATCGCTTGGCACTTTGAATTTCCTGCTACATAAAACCAGCAGTCTGGATTATGAACAAGAGCAGGCTTTCTAAAGATAAATGGCCATTAGCTGCCGACGCCGCTGTTGGCGACATCAGTTCCGATAGTTGGACTAAAGGTGGCGCAGCATCAGCCGTTTCTATTTGGCCAGTTCAACTGTTTATGTAGAAACTGGAATGTGCCTCGTCCCTGAATGGTGTGGCCTCCATCAGAATATTCAATTGTTGTAGCATTTGCCAAGTCGAACTGAGCATAGAGCCATGCGACCTTTGCATACTCATACGCTACCCACTGATCTCTTCCCACCTGATCCCAATGGCCGCGCTCCACCATAAAGGGGCGAGGAATCATGAGGTAAGTCATTTCCGCATAATCGAAAGTGCTGCCCTCGTTGAAGTAAGGCATTTCCCACTCGATACTGTACATAAAGCTGAACCGCTCATCCGTGGCCGCCACTTTACGGGTCCAGCTATTGAAATCGCCGGAACATATAGATAGACAATAATTTTCCAGAACCGTTGGCACGCGAACAGCAGTCTCCCCCCCATAGCTGAGACCGTAGAACGCGATGCGTTCGGAATCCACCATCGGTAGCGTTTGCAGCCAATGTAGAACCTGATCGTGTTGGCCGATAATGACGGAGAACAGAGATGCTTTCACCCCGTTGGCCTTACGGCATAACCATCGGTATCGGTCTTCGCCTCGATAGAGGTTATGGGGCGCAAAGGTAATGAAACCCAGATCGGCAAGGTGAGCGGCGAAGTTATGATAATAGGTATTGTCGCCTTCAATGACTTCTCTGGGCACACCCCGTCGGCCATGCTGGCAGACAACCACCGGTCGACGCTCGCCTGGTTTAATGTCCTTTGGTAACAAAAGAATGCCCCAAGCAAACACTTCAGGCCAAACATCGAGTGTCACTTCGTAGCCCACCCATTTTGGGTTGTCATAGATACGACGCGTCCGAGGGTTGGCCGGCAGTAATGGCTCATCGAATCTCCCCAGCACTTCTTCCCAGAAATATTGGCGATACCACCTGGATGCCTCAATGAATTTCTTCGGCGAATAAGTCTTGTGATGGAGCTCGGTAGTCCAGGTTTCGTCTGCCAGTTCGGGCATTACTTTGTATAAATAAAACTGCTGGCGCACATGCTCTGATCCGCGAACCAGCGCTTGGGTAAAAGTCTCGAGTTCTCTTACCTGCTTTTTCTGACGCTCGCCAGGGTCGAAGGAACGACGGCGATCGCTGAGGGGCTGATTGGAAAGCGGTGTTTGTAACTTTGCGCCTAATTGCTGTGCGAACCGTTCTAAAGCTTGTTGCGAACCGGGTCCGGTCGGTGCGTCTCCCTCACCGCGGACTAGATCGCGTGATTGAAATCCTACGCTGATAAGTGATCCGATGCGGTCAAACTCCGCTTGGACAGTTTCGAACATTGGAGTTCGGAGGTTACCCCTTGGGCTGGTTACGTCCGGGACGTGGCTATATTCGACGACCAGACCCCGCGGAGCGATGAGTGTAGCCAGTTCAGCATCGCCAAACTCATGCAATAGCGCCCATACGTTGCGATAGATGGGCTCGGACCAGACCTGCTGGCGTGTATCGAAATAGCCGCTAACCAGAGCCGCGTCAATCCGTGTGTCCGCAACAGCGGCGTAGAACGCAATCAAACCACCTTCGGCGTAACCAGCCACGCCGATCTTCGCTTCTCCTTGCCGCTTCTGGTGAAACCAGTCAACGGCTGCGAGCACCTTCTGAACTTCGTAGCCGATGATATGCCGACCCATGTGATAGGATTGGCGGTAGATCCACTCGCGATCGGATTGATCGGTCATGTGGATGTCCGGATGACCTGCCCAGCGCGATGTGCGGTCGATTAATACAGGGATCAATACTTCAAAACCGTTCTCAGCCAGTCTGCGGGCATATTGGTTTTCGGCGGCAATTCCCGAAGCCAATCCGGCGATCTGTTCCGGAGTCTGATCGGCGTCAGGAAGCGCGACAACATAACCGGCCGGAGATTTGTGCGGCTTTAGGAGAAGACCCTCTCCGGTCACACCCTCGAGAGCCGGCCAGCGGGCCTGATGAACAGAATACGCGTCCGTCTCCGCGACCAATGCCGGATTGTCAGCATCGCCAAAGCATTCTATGATCACCGGAGGACGCGCATCCACGACACCGATCTGCTTCAAGAACCGGCCCCGGTTAGGTTCAATTGATTTGTCGTAAGCCGCTCGGGACGAAAGATCTCGTTTCCAGTACTTTTGCCGCGCCTCTATGGACTCCACAATTTTCCGCTCGACGTATTGGTGCGCGCCGTCCATCATTTTTTCAGAAAAATCGCCTTCCCAAGTGAGCGGTTGTGTCTGTGGAAGCGTTGCAGACTCTGGAAGCGTTGCAGACTGTGCGAAACCGTGGGCGGCTAGAGTGAGGCCCATAGCTTGCAATAACTCGCGTCTATTCATTTTTCCCCTAATTGGCGCCAAGCCTAAAGCTTGTTATGAACTTTATACCTGCAGGTAATATCCGCGCGTCAGTGGTGTTGGCTTCGCGCAGCATAGAAAGATCGGGTGCGGCCGCATTCTGAGCGACTTCTCTGAAGTATCCGTGATCGACGTAGGCCAACTCCACATGATCTCCGCAGCGCACGTCACTCAATTACGCGTGGTCAAGCATACAGAGGCCGAACGCAGCTTCGTTCTGCTGTCCCTGGCTATGTGTCGAGCGGCGCTTCGACACATAGCCAGGACTACGAACGGCGTTCCACTACAAGTTCATAACACGCCCTAGAAGTGGAATTTAAGAGCAAACTGTATTTGACGTCCGGGTTGCCGCGTTGTAGCGGAGACTTTGCCAAATCCGGCAGTCCCAAACAACACACCAGGAGGGTCGAATGTTGCTGAATTCGTCAGATTGAAAAACTCCGATCTGAACTGCAGGTTTTTCTTCTCTCCCAAAGGCCACTGCTTGTTGATGGAGGCGTCCCAGTTCACCAACCCCTGTGAGTAGAGTGCGTGTCTGCCCGCATCACCCGCAGTACCGAATTGCGGCAGTTGATAACAGCTCGTGTTAAACTGTGCAGCTGCTGAGCGGTGGAATCCGGTGTTCGGATTACAAACCAGATCGGGGAACTCCGTATATCGAGGAGAACCGAATGAGGCGGTCCCGATGTTTTCGTTGTCGGTCGTGAGATAGACAAAATAGGGAACTCCATTATCGGCGCTCACGATCCCCGAAGTCTGCCAGTGGGCAACGACCGCATCGAGCAACCTGTTGCCGGTTTGTCCGGGAATATCGTAAGAGTAGCTGGCAGTCACGCGCTGGCGCACGTTGTAGCCAGCCGGCCCGTAGAACTGCGAGAGGCCGTACCTTGTGGGATTTGCCGACGGCTGGCCATATATGCCCCCGTCGCCTAACCCGTCCGATTGGTCCATCGTCTTGGACCAGGTATAAGAAAACAGACCCGACAGATTCCGCGAATACTGTTTGTCCAGCTTTAAAACCAGTCCATTGTAATTGGACCTGTATTCGTTATAGCCGTTGTTGACGAAGGGCGGAAAATTGGGCCATGGGGTTCTTTGCGCAATCGGAGTGAGACCGGGAGCGGTAGCGAGGTTATCCAGAATCTGGCCCATCAGCTTGACGCCGTGAGAGCCGACATAGTCGGCCTCCGCTTTCACAGACGGAGTGATTTGCTGCTGTAAGGAGAGACTCCACTCCTCCACATAGGGGTTCCTGGTGGAATCTTTGTCGATATTCTGGCACTGGGCGCATCCCAGAGGTGTGGTGGAACCCACCGGTGGTCCGGGAAACGGATTCTGCAGGAGAGTGTCCGGCAGTGTGGCATTTACACTAGCCAGCGTCTGGGGGAAGGCAAAAGGCCAGTTTCCCGCTGTACCGGTAGGACTCTGTTGATTGGCTCCAAACATATCATCGAAGATCCCGAAAGAGGAACGAAGTACCGTTTTCGAAGTCAATTGATAAGCGATGCCGAAACGCGGTTGGTAGCCGCGATAATCCGGTTCAACGCCTCCGGATCGAAGGTTAGCCGGCTGACCGGTGATCGGATTCGTGTGATCCCAGAGGTAAACGCCGGTATTGATATCCAGTGTGCCAAGACCGGGAGATTCATACATCGGCGCCATGTAATCCCATCGCAGACCGTAGTTGATGGTCAATTTTGGACTGACGCGGAACGTATCCTGAAGGTACCAGGAATAGCTGTGAAAAGTGAAGGTCCATGCCGTTGACCCACCGACGCGGTTCGCGGTAAAAGGCAGCCCTAACAAAAAACTCGCTAAACCATCCCCGGTTCCGGTACCGAACGCCGTCTGCGCAGATGAGAAACTTTCCCCTCCGTGAGTTTGATCGGTCAAAAATGACGTCCTTGTGTAGCCGCCTCCGAAGGCCAATGCATGACGGCCCACAACTTTTTGAAGATCTATGGTGGGCACCAGATAGTATTCAGGACCTCTAAGGTCAGCGGATTGCGAAAGTGAGGCGTAACCGGCAATGCTGAAAGGCGGAAGAAAACCCTTGCCATGGAATGCAGGGAAGACACTCACTAAACCGGTTGATTCAGCGACGTCGGGGCCTCCTGTCGTTTGCGTTTCTGTGAATCTCATCACGCCAAATCTTGCGGTGAACAGAAAACTCGGGCTGAATAGGTGGGTCTCGCTCCCGACAATGTTGGTGTAGTGCTGATTATCGAGAAGCGGCATCGTGGGCAGGGTAGAGGTTACGGCGTCATTAAACCAGTCACTATAGCGCGCATAGAAATTGTCCTTAGGGCTGAACTGGTGATCCACACGGCCGCTCCACTGGTTTGACGTGTTGGTGTTCGATGTGGTGTTCAGGTAGTTCACTCCCGGAATGCCTGAGGAGTTCGGCGCCGGGTAGAGCGCTTTCGCCAGAGCAAGAGCGTCCTGATTGATGTAGTTTGAGATGTTATTGCCCGCAAATTGGCTGCGGCTTGCAATAGTACCGTTCGCCGCAACGACAGTACTGTAGGGATTGAAAATGCGCGGGCCGGCAGAAAAATCGCCGTTGAGTTGAGCCAAGGTTGGAACAAGGCTAGTGTTATTGGCGGCCTGATGAATGCGAATGCCTTCGTACCATCCGTAGACGTACCATCCTTTATTCTTCGACAGAATATGTGGAATCATCAGAGGCCCGCCGCCGGCGGCCCCAAATTGATTGAAGTGATAGGCGCCCACTGTCGGGATGAAATAGCTTCGGGCATTCAAGTCCGAATTGCGCAGGAACTCCCACGCGTCCCCATGGAACTCGCTGGTGCCGGACTTTGTGACGAGGTTAATATTAGCGCCGGATGCCCAGCCGAAAGCGCCCGAATCCGTGCCGGAAGAGACCTTCATTTCTTGGATTGCCTCCGGCGGCGGGATCATGCCAATACGACTAAAATTAGGAGTGACGTTGGTGGCGCCATCCAAGGTGAAGTCATTGTCGCGCTGCCTCTGGCCATAAAGAGAAGGTACGACCGCTGAGCTGCCGACACCTGAACCGGCGTATGAATTATCGGGCCCGGGTATATTAGCCACGCCGGGCAAAATATCGATCATCGTCGTAAAGTTCCTACCCAATTGAGGCAATTCGGTGAATTGGCGCGTGTCAATCAAAGATCCGATCGTGGCGGTTGTGGTCTCGAGAAGCGGAGGAGCTTGGGTAACCGTAACTTCCTGTACAGCTTGAGACAGGATCAAAGCTACATTGAGAGTGCTTCCCTGGCCGGACGTAAGGTTTATGCCGGTCAATGTTTGCGACTTGAAGCCGCTTGCGTTCACCGTTAACTTATACGTGCCCGGGGGGATCGCGGGAATTACATATTCGCCGCTCGAATTGGTGGCCGTGTCGCGGCTGGCTTTCTCGGTTGCGCTCTCCAAAGTGATCTTAGCGCCCGGAAGCAGGGAACCGCTCGGGTCAGTGACGACACCGCTTAGCGTCGCCACCCCCATCTGGGCGCGGAGATAACCGCCCGAACAGAGGATCATGACTAGACACAAGGCCCGAAGAGGTAGAAGGTCCTTACTAGACCTAAATCTGATGCGCATGGAAAAGAGCATTCTGGAGGCCTCCGTAGCGGTGTGGTGAATTGTCTGTTTAACCCGGTTGGTAACTGATATGACAGTATACAGTTACCAAAAAGTCAAGAAAAATTTTTGCAGTTACA
This sequence comes from Acidobacteriaceae bacterium, assembly GCA_035695685.1. GTDB lineage: Bacteria > Acidobacteriota > Terriglobia > Terriglobales > Acidobacteriaceae > PALSA-350. Next base: position 7,407 of record DASRRN010000259.1, read on the forward strand.
TATCGCCCGAAGGGGAGTAGTGGAAGATAATTTCTCTCACACACACAAATCATTTGATACTTCAATGGAGCTGTGCATCACAGAACGCCGGGGATGGAAGCCTGGGATGCTGACCGGCTAACAAGGAAAGTGGGTACAGGCGAGCAGGAACAGCAGGGTAGAATCAAGGATTCTGTATCGATGCTGGAATCCAGATGATTCCACACGGATCGAACGCTTCCGCTGGTGAATGACTATATTACTGGCGAAACTATCACTCTTGACGCTAGCTTGACGATGCGCATCGCTGAAGACGCTCTGTCAGCCTCGCGGCGGCATTCTAAGTGGAGTGGAATGCGATGATTTGCACTCATTTGTTCGCGTAGGGTAGTTCCGAAACCGGGTGCGGATAATGCCGGGAGCAACGCAGTTGACCCGGCGGGTGTCAGCGAGTTCGCGCACGAGGCTGCGAGTGAATTGCAGAAAACTCCATTGGCCACGCTAAAGGCGAGCGCATTCTTGCAGCCTCGCACGCCGGCTGCGGATGAGACGAGCACGATGACGCCTTCGCTCTTGCCCTGCATGGCGGTGACCAAGACGCGCCATCGATGAAAGATGGCATACACGTGTATGTCGAAAGCCGGATCCCAGTTCTTGATAAATCAGACGGATGCTCACGTCCGCCCTTCGCCTGAGAATGCGCCCGCCTTAGTCCCACCGTAACAAGGCAGATTGCTTCCCCAACAGCCATGCCGCTATTGGGCTGTCTCTGCAGCGTGTGCATCCGGCTTCTTGTCTGACAGTGCCTGCAAAATCTGGGTGCTAGTGACAGTCGGTGCCCAATGCTGTTCGATGTATTCAATGACGAGTTCGGTTCCGGCAGCATGCGAGACAAATGGCCGGGATGATGGCTCGTACATGGCGTCAGTGAGATCACGAACAAGCACGCAGCGTATCCCCCATCGGGACAGCTGCCGGATTCCGAAGGTTCGGTTTAGGATGCACTTGTTGGCGTGCACACCCATGAAAAAGGCGGTATCGATGCCGTGCTGCTTGAGCACATTAAAGATCTCCGCGCCGCTATCTGAGATCACATCCCCAGGCGCGATTGTCAATGCGGATGTCTCCCGGCTCCAGGCACGGTAGAACTTATTGCCGGTGTCGCATCCCCCGTTGCTGTCGTCGATCGGCAATGGCGGATCGTGCAGGGGATCTGTGGGGGGAGTGGGAACGTGCGGCGCATCTTCAGCCAGCTTTCTGCCAGCCGTGCCCTCATAGAAGCTCATGGTCTCAGACGGAGCGTGAATGATGAGAATGCCGGATGCGCGGGCCTTCTCCAGCAGCGGCTCCATCCTGTGGGCGATCTGGCTCACCCGCGCAGCGGCGCCGTCACACCAGTGGTTGTCCCACATATCGGTGATGATGATTGCTGCCTTTGCGGTGGGAAACACTTGCTCAACATTGGCTTCTGTCCAGATCTCGCTGGCTTGGTATGGCTTGACACGCGTGCGTAGGACAAGAAGCATGGTTTCGCTTGAACCCTTAGACGGAGAATCTGCCGGCATGGCCGAGGTGGTGAGCAGACAGAGCAAAACGGCGACGACGGGTGATCTCATGTTGATTCTCCAGCATGCTGATCTCGCATTGATATGCCAGTATGCTAGGGCGAAAAGCGGGGGACGTCAATGAATTTCACAATTAGCTGATCCGGACTGTCGCAGGAACCGATCCGCTGGTCGCCGACCAGGCCATGTGCGCCCACGTGCAGTTTGAAGTTCCGGAGGCACGGCAAAAGATTCATCCTCTTCGAAGAACAATTGGCGGTTGCACCGCTAAGGTCGGCATAGACGTTGGCCGGTCACGCGAACGCCGGATGAACACGCTCTCGATTTAGCGCGAAGCAAGCTTGCTGGAGCGGAACTCCTGGAGCAAGCTCTTTTGCGGATACGCTACTCCCGCCCGTTCGCCAACCGAGATGAGAGCGCCGCCTGATCGCAAATCCATCTTCGGATCAGAGCGAAAGCCTTTGACACCTTCGCCCCCGAACCTCACTGATATAACAGTGCGGGGATGACAAGCCAATGGAGCTGAAGAAAGTGTATGTCCGATTACCGGTGGTACGAGTGGCATAGATGCGGCAACAGCCGCGTAAACGCATGACGATCAGGCGTTACCAGTTTCGATCTTGAAGCACCAGGCAAAGTCGCAGGGACGGTGGGCAGGATCTTGTAACTCCGCCGGAATAGCAATCGAAAGACCTCGGGCTGAGTCAACTGTCC
>DASRRN010000260.1:0-8781 GCA_035695685.1 Acidobacteriaceae bacterium
GGAGATGAATGGCTACGAGGTGTGCGAGCGGTTGAAATCCGACCCTGAGCTTTCGGCGGCCCCCGTCATCTTTCTTAGCGCGCTCAACGCAACCGAAGACAAAGTCAAAGCCTTTCAGAGCGGCGGTGTGGACTACATTAACAAGCCGTTCCAGGTGGAAGAGGTGCAGGCTCGTATTGATACACATCTTAAGCTGCACGAGCTGCGGCAAGGATTGAAGCGGCAGAACGATCGATTGGAAGAAGTGGTGGACCAGAGAACCAGGCAACTCCAGGTCGCTGTACAACGAATCAGATCGATGTACGATCAAACGTTGCGCGCGTTGGGCGGAGCCTTGGATCTGCGGGATAACGAAACCGCCGGGCATTCCCAGCGTGTGACGCTCTACTCTCTCGAGATTGGCCGAGCCATGGCTTGCAGCGAGGAAGAGCTTGGAGAACTTGCTCTCGGCGCATCGCTCCACGATATCGGGAAAATAGGTATCCCGGATGCGATTCTGTTGAAGCCGGGAAAGCTGAATCCCAAAGAGACAGAGATCATGCGCAGGCATGTGAACATCAGCTATGACCTTGTAAGTCAACATACGTTCCTCTCGCGCGCGGCTCAAATTGTGCTGACGCATCACGAGTCCTACGATGGTCGGGGCTACCCTCAGGGATTGATTGGGAAGGAAATCCCGCTCGGAGCCAGGATATTTGCGGTCGCGGATACCTTGGATGCGATGACCTCGGATCGCCCTTACCGCGGTGCGCTGTCGTACCAAACTGCGCGAGATGAAATCGTGCGTTGCGCCGGATCTCAGTTTGACCCCGATGTGGTGGAGGCTTTTCTTGGCATTCCGGAGGAAATCTGGACGCGCATTCGGACTGAATCCGATTTGGACACCTATTCGCATCGAATCAGATCGTGTTTCACAGCACTCTAACAGGTTGCGGAAAAACTCAATACCGTAGATACCTACTGGTAGTACGGGCTTCAGCCCGTACCTAAAAGCAGCAAAATCATCTGGCCCTGGGGTACGTTCTTTATCTCGCTTCCGCAGAAACCGTTCATCTTTCCGCAGCACTCTAGGTTTACGATGTCCATCCGGGCGAAGGAATTGAGCAGCATCACAGATTGGAACTTTGTCCTGCATGCAGACCAAATGTTTCACAATAAGTCACTTGAACAACTTGAACGCTCGGACCTGTCATTTCCAGAAATGCTCGTCTCACTGTGACTGCGCCATAAAAGGTTAGCGTGATTCTCATCTAAGCCGATGAATCAGAGAGGGAAGTGAGAGAAGCTCACACCCTGAAGAGTTCAGTAATTCTTGCAGATAAAGCAGGCGGTGAGGATGCACATAGCATCCGCCGCTCACACAACGCACGATGCCACCCCTGACCTAGGATGAGTGACGGACTGGTTCACCGTGTATACGTTCCCAATGAGGGACCAGGCAGGAGCACTGAGTGATAGCCGTTTCCCCGTCTGAACCGCTTGCCAGTACGTACGATTACCGCCTTGTCACCTTGTCCGTGTTGATTGCGACGCTCGCGTCGTATGCTGCGCTCGACCTCGGCGGACGTGTAACGGCCTCGCGCGGTACGGTTCGATCCCTTTGGTTGATGGGTGGCGCCGCCGCCATGGGATTGGGCATCTGGTCGATGCACTACATCGGAATGCTGGCTTATAGTCTTCCGGTCATTGTCTTCTACCATTGGCCTACGGTCTTATTGTCTTTGCTGGCGGCCATGTTCGCATCGGCCGTTGCACTGTTCGTCGTGAGCCGGAGTGCAATGGGGCCACTGCGCATTGGCGTGGGTGGGCTGCTGATGGGGAGCGGCATCGCGGCCATGCACTATGTCGGCATGCACGCCATGCGTCTCCCGGCAATGTGCCGGTATTCCCCCGGCCTGGTGACTCTGTCAGTGGTCCTGGCCATCGTGATTTCGCTGGTCGCCTTATGGTTAACCTTCCACTTGCGAGCCGAAGTCAACTCCATGAGTTGGCAAAAACTGGCCAGCGCCGCGTTGATGGGAGCCGCTATTCCGGTCATGCACTACACCGGCATGGCCGCGGCTAGTTTTTGGCCCACGGCTGTCCCTCTCGACCTGGCCCAATCGGTCAAGATCTCCTCCATCGGCGTCGTTGGTATCGGCGGCGTGGCGTTCATGACCCTTTCCCTGGCGATTTTGACCTCGCTCGTCGACCGTCGATTTTCGGCGCAGTCCCTGGAACTCCACCACAGTGAGCAACGCTACCGGGAACTGGTCGACTCGGCGAAGGTCATTCTATGGCGCGGAGGTTTAGACGGCGCCAGCTTCAGCTACGTCAATCAAGAAGCAGAAGATCTGCTCGGCTACCCAATGCAGGAGTGGACCCGTACATCAGCTTTTTGGATCGATCATCTTCACCCTGAAGATCGCGAGTTGGCGGAATCGCGTTGCCGGGCCGTCGCGGAAAAGCGAGGGCCCGAACGGTTTGAGCATAGGATGATCGCCGCGGATGGAAGAGTGGTCTGGTTAAGCACTTCGGTTCGCCTGGTTTCAGGCAATGGGCAGGCTCAAGAGCTTGCCGGAGTCATGACCGACATCACCGATCGCAAGCAGGCAGAAGAAGCTGCCGAGGAGGCCAGTCGCACCAAAAGCGGACTGCTGGCAGAAATCAACGGTCTCCACGAACAACTGAAGCAGGAAAACGCGCGCATGAGTTCCGAACTGGAGATCACGCAGCGCCTTCAGCAGATGATGCTGCCACGCAACGAAGACATGCGCAAGATCGCAGGCCTTGACATCTCCGGTTCTATGGAGCCGGCCAGTGAAATCGGCGGCGACTATTATGACGTCGTCTGCAAAGACGGGGGAGTTGTCTTCGGTATCGGTGACGTTACGGGCCACGGTCTGGAAAGCGGAGTCATCGCCATTATGGTTCAAACGGCGGTGAGAACCCTGTTGGCCAGCGGAGAATACGAAAGCACAAAGTTCTTCGACGCTCTCAACCGCGTGATCTACGATAACGTTCGCCTCATGCGCTGCGATCGCAACCTTACGTTGAGTCTGCTTCATTATCAGGATCGAGTGGTTACGATCAGCGGCCAGCACGAGGAGGTGCTTGTCGTACGCGGCGATGGTGTCCTCGAGCGGCATGACACTCTTAACCTTGGTTTTCCCCTGGGACTGGAGAAGGACATCTCCGGCTTTATTGGTGAAGCCACCGTTCCTTTACATTCCGGCGACGTAATGGTCGCGTACACCGACGGTATCACCGAGGCCATGAATTGCGCCGGGGTCGCCTATGGTATTGAGAGGCTCTCAGACGCGGTGAGGACCAGCCACCATAAACCGGCCGGTGCGATCCGCGAAGCCGTGCTGAGTAGCCTTCGGAAGTACGTCGGAGCCCAGCACCTGCTCGATGACATCAGCCTCCTCGTCATCAAGCCTGCCTAGCTCCAAGTTATGCATAACTTTGAAACCAGGATCGCATTGCCGATGACCAAAGCTCACCAAGCCCACACGGAAAGGAAGCCAATCGCCAGCTTAGACGCGCGATCACCGATGTCGATGACCGATATTGACCCACCGGACATTCGATCTCTGTCGTCTTGGGAGACACGGAGCATGGAAAGTGCGGACTTATCCGCAGACTTACCCACAGACCCGCCACCAGCTTCACCAGCCGCGAGCCAAGCCAAACAGCAGGATGAACTCGGCCGGCTTCGCCAGGAGCTTGACCGGTTACAGCTTGAGAATCACGATCTGCAAATCGCCCTCCTGACCTCGAATGAGCATAGCGACTCGTTGCAGGAGCACCTTTATAGGCTCAGCGCAAACTTGAAGGCTGAGGTCAGGGAGCGCGAGACCGCGCAGGAGAAACTGCAGAAACTTATTCAGGCGGTGACGCGGGAGAAAGGCGACCTCGAAATCCTGGTCCAGATACTCATTGATCAGGGCGACGATTCGGCCCAGGAAGGCGAGAAGGCACGCATCGACGGTCTAACCCAGATCGCCAATCGCCGGCGCTTCGACGAATATTTGTTGCAGGAGTGGGGGCGGCACATTCGCATGCAACAGCCGCTGTCGCTGCTGATTTGTGACGTGGACCACTTCAAGCTCTACAACGACGCCCATGGTCATCAAGCGGGTGACGAATGCCTGAAGAGCGTGGCGAACGCGATAACCCAGTGCTATCGCGCCGGCGACCTGGTTGCCCGGTACGGGGGCGAAGAGTTTGCCATGCTGCTACCGCAAACCAACGCTGCGGGAGCTTTGCAGGTGGCCGAGCGAGTGCGCTCGGCGGTCGCGGCCGCCGCGATTCCGCACACGGCATCTCCCGTTTGCGACCGAGTCACGATGAGCATCGGTGTGGCCTGTACAACTCCTCAACCCCACGGTCCCACCGACGCGCGCGCACTCATCGAGGAGGCGGATCGGCATCTTTATCTGGCAAAACGCCTGGGCCGGAACCAGGTGAACTATCAGGACGAGGAGAACACCACAAAATGATGAGTAGCCAGACCCTCGATAGCAAGGAAGAACGATCCAACGCATGCGAGTATCTGACGCTGGCATTCTCGCCGATTAGTGCCCCGCTGCGATCCCGCTGGCGTAACAACGGATTGTCCGCCGATTTTCTCGGCGACTACGTGACTACGTTCCTTCCCGCCGTACCCGCCTTCGAAAATCGGCAGAATGAGATTAGGCACGCCGTCACCTACATCGCCAACGAGCTGCTTGAGAATGCAATGAAGTATCACCAAGCCGATGTCGAGATCCCGATTAAAATCCATCTGGAACTGGCAAGCGACCACATTACCGTAAGCGTCAGCAATGGCGCCAGTGTCGTCCAGGCGGAGCGTTACAAGGCATTCGTTGAACGTTTCCAGGAGGGCAATGCAGGCGACCTCCTCTTAAGGCAGCAGGAAGAAAGCGCCAGGAGCAGCGAGTCGAGCATCTCCTGCCTGGGCCTATTAACGATGATCAATGACTATGACGCGCAGCTCGCCTGGCGCTTTGACGTCCATCCCGTCCTATTGCAGAGCATAACCGTTACCACCAGTGCGGTCTTGCCTCTTACCGGTGTCCCAGGAGCGTTTCTGCTTGAAAAACATTAATGGAGAATCCTTTGCGATCCAGTTGGATGAGGGCAACTCCACCGTCCTCTTCAAAGGCGCGCTCCGCCTGAGCGGAACCGAGGACTACGCGCCCATTCTTGACTTGCTCAAGGAAACGCTGATGAGTCCTGCCAAGCCGATTGTGCTCGATCTCAGGGAATTGGATTTCCTCAATAGCTCCGGCATCACCATGCTCTCCCGGTTTGTCATTGAAGCTCGGGACCGTGCCGGGATCGACGTTCAGTTTCTTGCTTCTGAGTCGGTACCGTGGCATGCCCGCTCATTAAAAAATCTCCAACGACTCATGCCCTCCCTGAGTATTCGATTGATCTGACGGACAAGATCTGACGGACAGGGGCTGCCGCTTTTACATCGAATCCGATTAAAATAACGTTTGCCACCTTCACACATTTGGGGAGAAGAATCTCTAAGGCGCAGTTCGTCCGCCCGCCTGGAGGCTAAGGCTCTTGCCATCGCGCGGGAGACGGATGACAAAGGTTGTGCCCTTTCCCTGCTCAGTTTCGAAATGAATGGTTCCCCCGTGTTTGTCGACGATCACGGAGCGGGCGATGGCCAGTCCCTGTCCGGTTCCTTTGCCGATTTCTTTGGTGGTGAAGAAAGGATCGAAGATTCTGGCTTGTATCGTCTCCGGGATTCCGGAGCCCGTATCCTGGACTCGGACCTCGTCCCACTCCGGGCAATTCCGGGTTTGGACTTTGATTTTGCCCTTATCCGGACCGCCTTCTCCAATGACATCGGCAATTGCGTGTGCGGCATTGACGATCAAGATCAGGATTACCTGATTGAACTCGCCGGGGAGGCAGGAGACCTTGGGCAACAAAGGGTCGTAGTCGGTTTCCAGGTCGGCCACGTACTTCCACTCGTTGCGCGCCACAGTAATTGTGCTGTCTATGGCGCGATTCAAGTCGAGGTCGACCTTTTCTTTCGTGCCTGGGTGGGAAAAGTCTTTCATCGCGCCCACCAACGTAGCTACCCGATTCACCCCTTCCAGGGTCTGCTCAATAGCTTTGGGAATCTCTTCGAGCAGGTAGCCAAGGTCGGCTTTGTCAACCGCCGCTGAGACCTCTTCCACCGTTTCGCCGAAGAGCTCGGGGCCTTTCGCCGCTGCCAACAGCCGGCCGTATTGTGCCAGCAGAAGTTTCAGATCCTCGAAGCCATCTTGCAGAAACCGGACATTGTCTCCGATGTACTGGGTCGGCGTGTTGATCTCGTGCGCGATCCCTGCTGCCAGTTGACCAATGGACTCAAGTTTCTGCGCCTGGCGCAGTTGCTCTTCAAGCGCTATTCTTTGGGTAATATCGGCGCCGACGATAAGAATTCCGGTGGAACTCTCTGTATTGAGCTGAATCGCTTTAAGACCGAGAGTGCGGACGGTTCCGTTCTTATCTAACCTGATGTCGTCGAGGCTGTAGGCTGCCGGCTCCCGGACATAACCCGCGATGCGGGAACTTATGTCGGTAGTGAGCCACTTGACTCCACAGTTATCCAGAGTCTGGCCGGGTATGACGGCTTCTTCCCAGCCTAGAATGATCGTGGCCGCTTTGTTCCATTGTTGAATGCAGCCATTCGCGTCCAGTCCGATCAATAGCGATGGAATGGAATTCAGCAGGACTTCGGTATCGCGATGAGCCTGGTTTAAGACCTCAACCCCTCGCCTTCGCGCTCCGGCTTCAATCGACACCCGCGTATTAAAGAACAGGGCCGTCATCACACAGACAAGCAGCACGGCCCCGAGTACGCTTCTCGCGGCCCACTGCATGATCGTCAGTAGCCCGATCAAGCCAAGCACGAAAATCATGAGACTGGTCTTTATCGATCTGGAAAGTGAAAGACCGGACTTGGGCGCACCACCTTGTATTCCTTGCATTCCCTGCATTCCTTTTGGCCGGCGCGCTCTCATGGCGAGCATTCGCGTGGTCCTGGCTACCAAGACATCGGCACTGAATGCGGTTTACTTCATTTTCGCCTTCGTTTTCGCCTTGATCCACTGGTTTGCCGAGATAGCATCGCCGCTTCGTGCCGGTACCGATACCAGGTCCTCCCCCGTTCTGCGGCAGCCTGGCTAACGTTATGTGACCAGGCTTCGCACACTGCGTATTCAGTCCAAAACGTACCCACCGCGTATTCGCTTTCCAGGAAATAACCGGCAAAATCCCTGAAGACAACGGCGTAAGACCAGCCCAGGAGGGCAGTTCAGGGTAAATTTCATGAAACCCGGGAAAGGACCGTCCGTACCCCTTGTGCCCCGTTTCGGTGAGGGTGCGCCGCGATCCTATTCGGTAGGATGGAAACTCACTGCGTTACAAGGCCCAAAAGTCCTGGAGGTAGCTCTGCACAACCATAGGCTGGTTTGTGGTCATTGCGTAGTGGCTACCCATCTCGCTGTTGAGCAATCCTTCAAGGCGATGCTTCGGCAACGGATCGCGGTCGCCATTCTATGCATGTTGGCCCCGCTCAGTTTTGGGCAGCGCGCTTCCATGCAGAGTTTTCAGATCCCGAGTCACGGAGCGCTCCTGAACGCGTTCGTTTACGTTGCCGCGGGCCCAGGCCCACACCCGGCGGTGGTGCTGCTGCACGGGTTTCCAGGTAACGAGCGCAATCTTGATCTGGCCCAGGATATTCGCAGTGCCGGTTGGGATGTTCTTTACTTTGATTACCGTGGCTCCTGGGGCTCTCCCGGTGACTTCTCGTTCTCCCATGGAATCGAAGACACGGCGGCCGCAATCGATTATCTGCGTTCGGCCCCAATGGCAAGGATCTTGCGGTTGGACCCGTCCCGTATTGTTCTCATAGGACACAGCCTGGGCGGCTTCATGGCAGTGCAAGCTGCAGCTGCCGATCCGGGGATCGTGGGGGTTGGTCTTATTTCCGCTGCTGACGTGGGAGGACGCATTGCCCGACCCTTTACCAAAGATCAGGAACAGACAACCATCAAGGCGCTCAGCGCTGCTTACGATCGAGATGGAATGGAGCCTTTGAGCGGCTGCACCCCTGAGGGGCTGGCCCACGAAGCGATCGCCAATGCAATGCAATGGAGCTTCATGAATAAGGTGGGTGAACTCAAGACCCGGCCGTTGCTAATCGTCACTTCTGAGGATGCGTATGCTCGAGGAGACCAGGCATTCGCGGCCGCACTGCGACGCGCTGGAAACAGCCGTGTGGCTACGCTGCACCTGCCTACCGATCACGCCTACTCAGATCAGCGCGGTCCCCTGTCGAGCGCATTTCTTCGCTGGTTGGCGACCGTCGCCCCGCCGGCAGCCTCGCACTAAGCCCCCCGTACTACCGAGCCTGCGCGTGGGAATGGTGGTGGTGATGACGATGATGGTGATGGTGCTGCGCGAAAGCGGAGCCCGTAAAGAGTACGACCATGGCGAACAGCAAAGCTTTTTTCATGGCACTGATGATAGCAACAAAGGTGGGAGCTGACCGCCGGTTCAAGTCACCCTTTTGGGGTACACCCGTCTCAGAATGAACCTACCTGGTCAAGAGAAGTCCTCGCTCGCCGCGGTACCGCGCGTGTGCCGGGCGCGGAAAAAGAACACCAGGGTGATGAGCAGGTAGACGAAGTAGAGATAAGGCAGCCAGGAATAGGGCGGGTCAGGTACGGGATAAAGCGTTCCCGCCAGGGCCATCACCATCGAGACACCCCCCAGGACAGCGACGAC